>CAZQKE010000094.1:0-3712 GCA_964593865.1 uncultured Anaerolineaceae bacterium
CTGGCAGGTTTCTTTGGGGCGCCTGTTGACCATCGGTCGGGGCCGGGGCAACGACCTGGTCCTCAATTCCCTTTACGCCTCCCGGCGGCACGCCTGGATCTGGCAGCAGGGAAACCGCTTTATCATTGAGGATCTGGGCAGTACCCACGGGACCTATGTGAACGGCCAGCGGCTGGCCGCGCCCCGCTTTTTGCAGCACAGCGACATGATCACGATGGGGGATGCAACCCTCTTTTTCGTCGCCAGAGCGGATGCGGCCGACCGGAGGATGCCGTCTTGGGGCCAACCATACCCTGTGACCGGTCGCCGGTTCTGCCCTCGCTGCGGTGCGGCCAACCTGCCCACCGCCCAACGCTGCGAGCATTGCGGCAGCCCGCTGCCGCTTGCCGGGCCTGTCATCCCAGAAAACCATGTGCCCACCACGGCGCGGCCCATCACACCCCAGGAACCGGTAGTCACCCGGCCTTTTCCGCCCCGGCAGGGCGACCGGCCCCGCCACGTGTGGGGGCTGATCCTGTTCCTTGCGATCCTGGCGGTAGTTTTGTTGTGCGTTGTAGGAATGTTGGCGGCTTACGTTCTCTCTTGACGATTTGTCCTTTGTGGCGAGTCGCCCCGGAACACATTTTTGGAGTAGAAAGATGAACAATGCAGAAAAACCCCATCCCAAGCCTCCGGACCAGGACGCCCCTACCGTGCGGCGGGTTGCAAAGCCGGAACCGTTGGACCTGGAAGTGGCCAAACTGACCGATGTGGGCCGGGTTCGATCCCACAACGAGGACTATGTGGACTATTTCGTCCCCACCGACCCGGAACAGAAGGCGCGCAGGGGGGCCATCTACCTGGTCGCTGACGGGATGGGAGGCCACCAGGCCGGGGAGGTCGCCAGCCGGGGGGCCGTGGAGGCGGTCATTGCCCACTACTACGGCGATACCGAACATGACGTGGGAACCAGTCTGGTGCGAGCTGTGCGGGCCGCCAACCGTCAGATCTACGCCCAGTCCCAAGCCGATCCCAGCAAGGCAGGCATGGGCACGACATTGGTCGCCGTCGTCATCTTGGGCCGCAAGGTGTATGTCGCCAACGTGGGCGACAGCCGAGCCTACCTCATCAACAAACGTGGCATCAGCCAGATCACCGAGGATCACTCTTGGGTAGAGGAACAGGTCCGGGCCGGACTGCTAACCCACGAGCAGGCCAGCCGCCACCCCCAGCGCAACCTGGTCACCCGCGCCCTCGGCTCCAAGCCGGATGTACAGGTAGACCTGTTCGAAGGAGAGTTGAACGAGGGCGACACCCTGTTGCTGTGCAGTGACGGGCTGACGGGCCGGGTGACAGACCAGGAAATCGCCGCTGCCGTAACCCGGTACCCACCCCAGGAGGCAGCCCGGCGACTGGTGGCCCTGGCCAACGAGCGGGGAGGCAATGACAATATCACCGTCCTGATCGTCAGCGCCCACGCCGAATCGCCCACGGTCAAGGCAGTTCCCGCTGCGCTGCCGGTGGAGCGGGAATCACGCAAATCGCCTCTACTGCCCATCATCGCCGCCGGCGTTGCCGCCCTACTGGTTCTGGCTATGGGAGGGTGGCTCGCTACCCGCTTTTTCCTGCCCGCAGAGAATCCCACCGCCACCCCGCTGCCGCCCACAACGGCCACGGTGGTTATGACCGCGCCGACCATTCCCTCGGAGACGGTCCTGCCGGGCGGTTCGCCGTTGGCGACCGGCACGGCGGCGACCAGCCCGACGGCGGCTAGCTCGCCGACCCCGATGATGACGACGTTGCCCCTTTCGCCCACCTCCACCCTGGCCCCGACGCCGACTCCGACGATCAAACCAACTCTGCCCCCGCCCACCCTGACCCCGACACCAAGCCAGACGCCAGAGCCGGCTCGCCCTGCCCCCACCCTGGTGGAACCGCCGTCCAACGCGGATCTTTCCGGCCAAGTCACCTTCAAATGGAACTACCCGCCCCGCCAACTGGGCCTGGGCAACGCATTTGAGGTCCGCATCTGGAAGGAGGGGAGTGAGACCCATCCCGGCGCAGCCGAAGCGGTGTCTACTCTGGAACAGACCATTGATCTGGATGTTCTCCTGCCCAACCGCGGTGGGCCGGGCCACTATTTCTGGTCGGTGGTCGTCATCCGCAAGAGCACCGGCGAGGCCCTTAGTCCGGAAGCGGAACCTCGCCCCTTCACCTATACCGGCCCTTAAAATACCGCCCCCCTGCCCGGACCGACCGAAGAAGAGGCGCAGCCAACGCCCGCCGGTGGAGTAGGGCCATAGCGGGATTCCTGCCACCCCCACACCAACCGCTCTACCGGACCAGAATCGGATGTGGTTCAGATTCGTGGGGGACACCCTTGCGGCCAAGTGGGGGGGCGGGTCCCAGACCCGCCTGCCCATTACCCCCAATCTCGAAATACCCCTACCGGGATTGATCCCGTCAGGTCGCTTTGGCAAATCGGTCGCTCTGTGCTAAAATAGAAGCGATGGACGATAGAGGGGTTGTCTGAGAGGCAGGAATTGAACAGTTTTCAAGAGGTCTTGGAGAAAATTTACGCCGGGACCGGCGCGATGCCGGTTTCGCACCTTTATGCACTTTCCGATCTGAGCGGTCCCAACCTGGACGCTTTCTGGGCCGATTGGGAGACGCGCCCTGCGTTTCAGCGCCGCCGCCTGATCACCGCCCTTGTGGAACTGGCCGAAGTCAGTTTCCAGGTCAATTTCGATGTCATCTTTGTCCAAAGCATGGACGACCCCGATGAAGGAGTGCGGGCTGCCTCCGTGGACGGTTTGTGGGAAAACGAACAGGTGCACCTCATCGCCCCCCTGCTCTCCATGCTCCGGGCCGATCCTTCCCCCCGCGTGCGAGAGGCGGTGGCTGCCAGCCTGGGGCGTTTCGTGCTGGCCGGTGAGCTGGAAAAACTGGATGCCACCATCCAGGCGCGGATCGTCTCGGAACTGCTGGCCGCCATCCATCGTGAAAAGAACGCCGCTGTCCGCCGCCGGGCTATCGAGTCGGTCGCCTATGCCTGCACGCCCCAGGTGTTGGAAGCGATTGAGCTGGCCTACTATGACGAAGACGAAGCGATACGCCGCAGCGCAGTGTTGGGCATGGGGCGCAGTTGCGACCGACGTTGGGCGACCATCCTCCTGACCGAACTGGAAAGCCATTCACCCTCTATGCGCTATGAAGCGGCCCTGGCCAGCGGCGAGATGATGCTCCGCGAGGCGGTCCCCCTCCTGGCCCGTCTCATCAACGACCCCGACCGCCAGGTGTGCGATGTTGCCGTTTGGGCCTTGGGGCAAATCGGCGGGGCCGAGGCCAAACAGATCCTCCTCGACGCCCTGGAAGATGCCGATGAGGACATGCAAATCGCCATTGAGGAAGCCCTGGCCGAACTGGCCCTTTCCGGCGGCGACCTGGATTTCATCCTTTACGAAGTGGAAGGCCCGCAAAAGGATGGCGACCTGTTGACTTGGGATACCGATTGACGGCCTCAACTTGCGGGAGGGATGGATGAACCTCAAACTGCGGCGGTTGGTGCGAACCCTCTCCTCCGAGCAATATGCTCTTTTCGACCTGGACCGGACCGACGCCAACTATGACCCCTTGAGCATCGGCAAACTGGACCTGCACTATACGCCCGACGGCGTGTATGGCACATTTTTGCTGTGGCAGGAAGCCATCGCCGACCTGCCGCCCGAACAGA
>CAZQKE010000095.1:0-32731 GCA_964593865.1 uncultured Anaerolineaceae bacterium
CCACCGTCATCCGCCAGGTGGCCGCCCGCGCCGCCGAACCGAGGGTTGCGCCCCGGGCCGTGCCCGTCCCCGTTGCCGACTTTCCGGTCCGCGTGATGGACAGCGACGACCTGGACATCCCGGCCTTTTTGCGCCGCCGCAGCTGAGACCTTGAAACCGCCGGAGGGCCTGTGACCGCCTCTCCGGGCAGGCACGTCCTCTCTCTCGGCAGGAGCGGGGCCACGCATGGGCCGTTCCCCATCTCGGCCCACCGCAGCCGTGCCGCCCCTCGGCGGCCCTGCGGTGCGACGCGCCTGCCCAACAGAGGATGTACCGTGTCGGTCATAAGAGATTTGATGCAAGGGGATAGGCAATGAAGATCGGCATCGTTGGCGATACGCACATCCCGGCGCTGAGTCCCTTGTTACCGTTCCGCATCGCCGAAGTGTTCAAGGGGCTGGACATCATCTTGCACGTAGGCGACATCTGTGAGCTATACGTTCTGGAGGAACTGCAAGAGACCTACACCCTGACCTTCGCCGTCTTTGGCGAACGGGATAGCGAGCAAGTGCAAGCATACCTGGACGAAAAGCGCGTCGTCAAATTCGGCGAACGACGGGTGGGCATGATCCACGGCCACCAGTTTGACGCATACCAAAAGCAGACCAGAGGGGGCCTCTGGCGCATGTTTGGCCGCAAAACGCCCACCCTCTCTCTGGAAGAGTTTCTCCTGCAACAGTTCGCCGAAGACAAAGTAGACGCCATCGTCTTCGGTCACACGCATAAACCTTATGTCAAAATGCATGAAGGCGTACTGCTCTTCAACCCCGGCCCGGCCCTACCGGGGCGTGGGCGTCGGCCTAGCGTAGGCATTCTGGAGATGGACGAGCACCACACCACAGGCAAGATTGTGTACCTGTGAGAACCCCGCCCGCCGCACCGGATCGGGACAGGAGGGCTTGCGGGGCTATCGTGCCGAACAAACAAAAGAGAAAGGGGGAAGACCGTGTCCGAGCAGGATCGCTGGGAAGCCGTTGAGACGCTGTGGGAGGATGACGAAGACGGACTTTTTCTGACCCTGGCCGCCCGTGTCAAAGCCAAAGAGGACGGGACCGCCGGGGATGCCCTCCGCCAGTGGAATCCGCCCGAAGAGGCGTTCGCCATCGATTTGGAGGCCGGTCCGGAATGGACGGCCATGATGAAGGAATTCGGCGAACGGTGGTGGAAGAAGCTGGAACCCAAACTCTATGACCTGCTCTGCAACGAGGAGAACAAAGACCACAATGCGTTGATGGAAGCATTGGGAGAAGGGGCCAAGACCCTGGCCGTTACCCTGGCAGGGCTGATCGTCGCGCCGGAGGTCGTACCGGCGATTGCCGTCGTCATCGCCACCATTGCTGCCAAAAAGATCTGGGACGCCGGATTGGAAACCGTCTGCGAGATGTGGGAAGAATCGTTGGAAGAGCGAAAGGCCGAATAACCGCCGTCCCCAAGAGACCCCACCGGCCCGCCCGCAGGCAGCCTGCGGGCGGGCACACAAGGCATTTCAGAATCCGCCGTCTTTCGGCGGTGCGAAACCCCGTAACTGCGCCTCAAAGGACAATCTCCCTTTTGCCCCCCCGCCGGAACGGTGTTACAATGGGCCACCCAAACCGGCAGGGAGAATGCAAATGCCAAACACACAGGACATTTTGGCCGGATTGAACGCAGCCCAGCAGGAGGCGGTCCAGACCGTCGAAGGGCCGGTGCTGGTTCTGGCCGGACCCGGCAGCGGCAAAACGCGGGTGCTGACCCACCGCGTCGCCTACCTGGTGCGGGAATACGGCGTGCCGCCCTGGCAGATCATGGCCGTCACCTTCACCAACAAGGCCGCCCGCGAGATGAAGGAACGCCTCTACCGGCTCCTGGGCACAGAGTACCGCAAACTCACCATCGGAACCTTTCACGCCATCTGCGCCCGCATCCTACGCCGGGAGGCAGAGGCCGCTCACATTTCCCCCCAATACGTCATCTACGATAGCGGCGATCAGCAAAGCCTGGTGCGCCGCGCCATCCGCGACCTGGACCTGGATGACAAGCGTTACCGCCCCCGCTCCATCCTGAGCCGCATCTCCAGGGCCAAGAACGAACTGCTGACCCCCGCCGACCTGCCCGCCGGAACCTACCGGGAAGAGGTGATCCGCCGCATCTACGAACGCTACCAACACCTGTTGGCCGAAAACAACGCCCTAGACTTTGACGATCTGCTGATGAAAACGGTCCAACTCTTCCACCGCAACGATGCGGTGCGGGCCAAATACCAACGCCGTTACCCCTTTATCCTGGTGGATGAGTGGCAGGATACCAACATGGCCCAGTACGAACTGGTCAAGCTGCTGGCCGGGGCACAGGCCAACCTTTTCGTCGTAGGCGACGAAGACCAATCCATCTACGCCTTCCGAGGAGCCGACTACCGCAACGTCGCCCGCTTCCGCCAAGACTACCCCCAAGCCCGCGTCATCCTGCTGGAGCGCAACTACCGCTCCACCCAGGTCATCTTGGACGCGGCCAACGCCATCATCGCCCGCAACACCCATCGCCATCCCAAACGCCTTTTCACACCGCAGGAAGGCGGTCCCCCCATCGTCATCCGGGAGGCATACGACGAGCGGGAAGAAGGCGAGCTGGTCGTGGCCGAAATCCGGCGACTGGTGGAGCAAGGCAAGGCCAGAGCGGGGGACTGTGCCGTGATGTACCGCACCAACGCCCAATCGCGGCCCATTGAGGATGCTTTTGTGCAGGCCGGGATGCCCTACAAACTGGTGGGCGCCACCCGCTTCTACGAACGCAAGGAGATCAAGGATGTCCTGGCCTACCTGCGCCTCATCCACAACCCCTACGACGGCATCGGCCTGGCGCGGATCATCAACGTCCCGCCCAGGGCCATCGGCAAGAAAACCGTCGGTGGGCTGAACCGGTGGGCCGCCGAGTTAGGCGTGCCGGTCTATGCCGCCCTGCAGATGCTGGCCGAAGCGGAGCAGAGCGGAGAGCCGCTCCAACACCCCTTCGGCCCGCGGGCCAAGCGGTCGCTGCTGAACTTTGCGGCCTTGTTGGACGAATTGATCCGGGCACAGCAGCAGCTCAACCTGCTGGAACTGCTGGACCTGGTGCTGGAGCGGAGCGGTTACAAAGCCTATATCCGGGACGGCAGCCCGGAGGGAGAAAGCCGCTGGGAAAACATCTTGGAGCTGCGGACCGCGGCCCGCGATTTCGCCGATCTACCGCCGGAGTCGGCCCTGACGGCCTTTTTGGAAGAGGTGGCCTTGGTTTCCGATGTGGACAACCTGGACGAGACCACAGATGCGCCGACCCTGTTGACCCTCCACGCCGCCAAAGGGTTGGAATTCCCGGTGGTATTTATCGTCGGCTTGGAAGAAGAACTGTTGCCCCACGCACGTTCTATGGACGATCCGGAGCAAATGGAGGAGGAACGAAGGCTGTGCTACGTGGGGGTGACAAGGGCCAAAGAGCGGCTTTACCTCTTCTACACCTTTCGGCGGACCCTCTACGGCGAAAGTGCGGTGCGCATCCCCTCCCGCTTTCTGGAGGACATCCCTTCCCACCTGGTGCAGGACCGGGTGGAAAACAAGGCCCCGCGCCGAACCCCTTGGGATTCGGGGTTCCCGGGGCGGCACAGGGCGGCCTCCGTGCCCTTTTCCCCCCAACGCCGGACGACCAACAGCCTATCCCCCCAGTTTCAGACCGGCGACCAGGTGCAGCACGATGTGTTCGGTCGGGGAACGGTCATTGAAAGCCGCATGGTCGGCGGTGACGAACAGGTGACGGTAGCCTTTGCCGGTGTAGGCGTCAAACGATTGGTCGCAAGCCTGGCCCCGATGAGGCGGTTGCCGGATTGACCGCCCCCACGCCATCAGGCCCACCGCAGAGACGCCGAGGGCACGGAGGGGAGAACCGGCCTTTCCCCGGCAGCCCTAAGCCGGCAACCAGAGGAAGGCCAGGGCGATGATGC
This sequence comes from uncultured Anaerolineaceae bacterium, assembly GCA_964593865.1. Lineage (GTDB taxonomy): Bacteria > Chloroflexota > Anaerolineae > JAAYZQ01 > JAAYZQ01 > CAZQKE01. The sequence goes on from CAZQKE010000095.1 coordinate 3,989, forward strand.
AATAGACCGCCAGCAGCATTGCCCCTTCCAGCCAGTTGGATTCTCCATCTTGGGAGACCATCGCCGCGATCAGCACCGCCGCCATCAAAGCGATCAACTCAAACTGATTGAACACCAATGTCAGAGGATTGCCCATCAGGAGGCTGATGAACACCAACAAAGGCGCAACAAACAAGGCGATCTGCAGGCTGGAGCCAACCGAGATGGACAGGCTCAGCTCCATTTTGTTCTTGGCGGCCACCTGCACCGCCACCAGGTGTTCTGCCACGTTGCCGATGACGGGGATGATGACAATCCCCAAAAAGAACTCGGAAATGCCCGTCTCCAAGACTACATGCTCTATTGAACCGACCAGCAGCTCACTCATCCAGACAATAGCCGCCGTGACCAACACCAAAACGACACCGGATCGGCCCACAGACCAGTGAGGGGCATCGTGCCGCGCCTGACCATGCTCCGCCCCCTGCCGATTTTTTGGATCGCGCAGCTGGAAAACCAGGGCCAACACATAGAGCAGGATCATCACCCCGGCTACCCCCAGGCTCAGGTACTCCACGGCATCGTGGTTGACCGCCTCGATGCTGTGGCTAAAGAGGGAAGGGATGATCAGCGCGGCGACGGCCAGGATCAACATTGTCGCGTTGATCCCGGCATGGCTGCGATCAAACTTTTGGACGCCATGCCGCAACCCGCCTACCAAAATGCTCAAACCCAACACCAACAGGATGTTGCCCAAGATAGAGCCGGTCAGGGAGGCCCGCACCAGGTCCAGCATCTGCTCATTGATGTCCGGGTTTAGGATGCCTTCGCGGATGGCCATGACGGTGATGATCAGCTCGGCGGCATTGCCCAGAGTCGCGTTGAGCAATCCCCCTAAGCGGGGACCGGTGTGGACGGCCAGGGCTTCGGTGGCCTCCCCCATCAGCCCGGCCAGGGGGATCATGGCCAAGCCGGAAGCGACAAAGACGATAAAAGGGTTCCAATGGGCCAGCTCCGCCGCAACGGCAACGATACCGGCCAACAACAGGACGTTCAAGTACTTCATGGTGCTTCCTGTTCCTCCTCGGCGGGTGGGGAAGAAAGATGGGGCAGCACAAACGGCTCCCGGACCGGCCCCCATCCACCGGCCTCGCCGCCGGTCATCTTCCAGACGTGGTACATGCGGTGGAAGGCGGTGAACAGGGCGGTTACGGCAATGACGATGAGGGCCACCAGCACCTGATCCAACAACAAGCCCACGATCATCACCGCCACGCGGGGTACGCGCCCCATAAAGCCTACCTTGCAAGCAACACCGATGGCCTCGGAGCGGGCGCGGGTGTAGCTGACCATCAGCGAACCGATGGTGGCCACCAGGATCAAGGGGATCTCCACCACCCCCCCTACCTGGGCGTAATGGATGCTCAGCCCCAAAAAGACGATAGACTCCTCAAAGCGGTCAATGGTTGAATCGAGAAAAGCCCCAAAACGGCTGCCTTTTCCGCTGATCCGAGCCAGCGTTCCGTCCAACGCGTCGCCCAGGGCAGCAAGGATATAAGCCAGCCCGGCCCAACGCATCTCCCCCATCCCGGCCAACACGGCCACGCCCACGGTCAGGAGCAATCCCAAATAGGTGACGGCGTTGGGCGAGACGTGCCAACGGGCCAACACCCGGCCAACGGCATCCAGGCCGGGTCGGGCAATGTCACGAGCCTTTTGTTCAATAAATGCCATGTTCGCTCCCTTGCGCAAGTTCACCGAGGGAAACCCCGGCGCGGCATCCAGGCGATGGGACCGACACCGGGAACGGTAAATGCGCCCGTCCCGCTATTCCTCCTGCGGCCAAACGGGCCGACCTACGATCCACTGCTCCGGATGCTCGGCAATGTAACGCTCCATCACGGCCACCACCATCCGCATCCCCGCCGCTACATCGGCTTCCCGATCCCCGCTGCGAGGAAGATCCAGGGCAGGCTCTATCCGCACCAAGAACGAGTTATCGGGCAGGCGCAAGGCAAAGATGGGAACCAAAGCCGCACCGGTGCGAAGGGCCACCCGCACCGGCCCTTCCGGCAAGTGGGCCGGCACGCCGAAAAAAGGCACAAGGCAGGTGCTTTCAACAATGTTCCAATCCAGGGGCAAGGCGACGATCTCCCCCCGCTTGAGGGCGCGATACAAGCTCAACAACGGGCCATCGGTCGGGACCAGCCGCAAGCCGTGGCTTTGCCGAACCCGGAGCAGGTAGCGAAACAGCCGTTCCGGACGGACACGATAGACGGCTACCGTCGCGGGCACGCCATACACCAACGGCAACTGGGCCACCACATCTACGTTGCCGAAATGCGCCGAAACGGCCACCACCCCTCGCCCGGCGGCCAACGCCTTCTCCATGTGCTCCGACCCCCGGATGGTGATCAGGCGCAGGATGTCCTCATCGCTGAGCCGCTCCAAACGGAACAGATCATAGTGCCCCTTGGCGATATGAACGCACGCCTGCCGCACCAGGCTCCGGACTCGCTCCTCATCGGCTTCCGGGCCGAGCACGTGGCGAATGTTGTGGCTGAGCGTCCGCCGTAACCGGGGTGCGAGGGCATAGAGCAACGGACCGACCTTTTCTGCCAGGGCATAGCCCGCCCGCGGCGGCAAAGGGCCGCACAACGCCGCCAGCAACCGATACGATCCGTAGGTCAAGATGTCGCGCACTGAGACCATCCTCTGGCGATCTGGTCGTTGCATCTTACCCCAAAAGGAAAGCTCTGTCAAACTGCGGGCAACGGCGGTAAGGTCGCCCACAGCCGCGATGGTTTGCAGCAGCAGGGGCAGACCGGGCCGAACGGTCGGTAGTCTCCCACCCGCGTTGCCGGCCTGGCCGCCCTACACGGCAACGAATCAACGGATTTGAAGGTTTGGTCTTCGGTACGCCGTGTGGTATAATCGGACCGGCACTGAGGACACCGACTTGACGATGGAGTCGGCAAAGGGGGACAACCATGACCACCTACAGAATCACAGAGCATCCCATTCTCCCCATTGAACCGCGGGAGATCGTGACTTTTACCTGGCAAGGGCAGGAGCTAACCGCCCACAAGGGCGAGACTATCGCTTCTGCCCTTTTTGCCAACGGGGTGCGCGTGTTTGGCCGTCATCCAAAAGATGGCGCACCCCAGGGCATCTTTTGCGCCAACGGCCAATGCGCCCAATGCCTGGTCCTGGCCGACGGCAAGCCGGTCAAAGCTTGCATGGAGCTGGTGCGGCCCGGCTTGCGCGTCGAGCCTGTGGAGGGGCTGCCCGTTCTGCCCCCTGTGGACCGACCGCCGGAGATGGGCGAAGTGGAGCAGGTGCGCGTGCCGGTGCTCATCATCGGCGGCGGCCCGGCGGGCCTTTCGGCGGCCATTGAGCTGGGACGGCTGGGCGTCGGCGTGCTGCTGGTGGACGATAAACACCGCCTGGGCGGGAAACTGGTGCTGCAAACCCACCGTTTCTTCGGTTCCACCGAGGCGGTTTATGCCGGGACGCGGGGCATTGACATCGCCACCCGCCTGGAAAAAGAGGTCCGCCGCCACGAAACCGTAGAAATCTGGTTGAACAGCACCGCTTTGGCCGTCTTTAGCGATAAAAAGGTAGGCATCCTGCGCGACGGACAACGCTACGTCTTGGTCGAACCGGAGGTATTGCTGGTGGCCACCGGAGCGCGGGAAAAATCGCTGGCCTTCAAAGGCAACACCCTGCCCGGCGTCTACGGCGCCGGCGCGTTCCAAACCCTGGTCAACCGTGACCTGGTCCGGGCGGCGGAACGGTTGTTCATCGTCGGCGGCGGCAACGTGGGTCTCATCGCCGGATACCACGCCCTGCAGGCGGGCATCCAGGTTGTCGGCCTGGTGGAGGCCATGGCCGAATGCGGCGGTTACAAGGTCCACAAAGACAAACTGGTACGCCTGGGCGTGCCCATCTACACCCGCCACACCATCGTCAGCGCGAACGGCAAAGAGTCGGTTGAATCGGTGACGATTGCCCAGGTGGACGAGCGGTTCCGGCCCATCCCCGGCACGGAGCGGTCCTTTGCCTGCGACACGGTCCTCATTGCCGTCGGCCTGGACCCGGTGGACGAGTTCTACCGCAAGGCTCAGGAGTTCGGCTTGACCGCCTTTGCCGCCGGGGACGCCGAGGAGATCGCCGAGGCGTCGGCGGCCATGTTCGCGGGCAAAATCCGGGGGCGGGAGATCGCCCACGCCCTGGGCGTAGAGGTGGGCGAAATCCCCGACGAGTGGTATCGCACCGCCGAGATCCTGAAATCGCGGCCCGGCGTGACGGTGGAGGAAACGCCGCCGGAGGCCGAGGTCGGCGTCCTGCCTGTCTTTCACTGCGATCAGGAGATCCCTTGCAACCCCTGCACGGCGGTCTGCCCCAACGGCCTGATCCACATTGACGCCGACGACATCCGCCACATCCCCCGCTACGTCGCCGAGGAGGTGGGCAAAGAATGTATCGGCTGCCAGAAGTGCGTTGCCATCTGCCCCGGCCTGGCCATTACCCTGGTGGACTATCGCAAGGCTCCGCCGGGCTATGCCACCGTGACCCTGGCCTACGAATTCCTGCGGGGGAGCATCGCCGAGGGCGACACCGTGACCGTATTGGACACCGAAGGGCACGTGCTGGGCGAAGTGCAAGTCACCCGCGTCCGGGCCGTCCGCGCCTTTGACCGAACGGTAATGGTGCAGGTGCAAGCACCGCGGGCCTATGCCAAGCGCATCGCCGGGCTGCGGGTGCAACCGCCGGAAGTGACCGCGCCGCTGGAACGGTACGTAGAGCGCACCGCCGATGACACCATCGTGTGCCGCTGCGAGCGGGTGACGGCGGGCGAGATCCGGGAGCTGATCCGCAGGGGTTGCCGCGATTTCAACGAGATCAAGGCCGTGAGCCGGGCAGGGATGGGAGCCTGTGGGGGCAAAACCTGCACCCCGCTGATCTACCGCCTCTTCCGCGAAGAAGGCGTCCCGCCGGAGGAGATCACCGGCCCGACCCTGCGGCCTCTCTTTATAGAAGTGCCGTTGGGTGCTTTTATTGCTGCAAAGCGCACCACATGACGCGCTTCCGGCTCATCGGTCCGAAGGTAGCGCAAGTCTCTGACTTGCGCCGATCAAGAACGATGAACAGGCTCGCCTACAAACAATCGTACCGGCGGCACTTACCACACATCCAGCCGCCCAACGCAACACTGTTCATCACCTTTCGGCTGGCCGGTTCCCTTCCGGTCCGGGTGTCGCAACGGCTGGCCGCCGAAGCCGATAAGCAAGAGGCACGATTGAGACAGATTGCCGATCCTTACCAACGCTCTGCGGAATCTTATCGCGTATATCGCCACATATTTGGCCTATGGGACCGAGCACTGGAGGCGGCTCCCGGCCCGCGTTGGCTGCAAGACCCCCGTCTCGCCGACCTGGTAAGCAACAGCCTGCACCATTACGACGGCAAAAGGTATGACCTGATCGCCTTTTGCGTCATGCCCAACCACGTGCACACAGTTTTTACACCCTTGCCCAAGTCTGAGAGCGATTACTGGAGCATGGCGTCCATCCTGCACTCCATCAAGCTCTATACGGCCAGGCGGGCCAACCGGATACTGGGACGAGAAGGGCAATTCTGGCAGCATGAGAATTACGATCACGTCGTCCGAGGCGAACCCGAGCTGAACCGCATCGTCCGCTATGTGCTGAACAACCCGGTCAAGGCCGGATTGGTGGAGAGCTGGGACGAGTGGGCATGGAGCTACTGTAAATGGTATTCGGCCAAATAGCAAGTTTCTGACCTGTGCAAGCCGGAGGCCGGGGTTACAAACGTTGCGCAGGTTCCCAACTTGCGCAAGCCGGAGGCTTGCGCTACAGACATTGCGCAAGTTTCCAATTTGCGCAAGCCGGAGGCTTGCGCTACAGACGTTGCACAAGTTTCCGACTTGCGCTATGAACATTGTGCTACAGGGTGAATGACAGAGGCAAAGGACATGACCAAGAATCATTACGAAGTAATCATCATCGGCGCGGGGAGCGTGGGCACGCCGACGGCCCTGGCGTTGGCCCGCGCCGGGGTGCAGACGCTGGTCCTGGACCGGAAACCCAGCGTAGGCCAGGGATCGAGCAAGACGGCCATCGGCGGCATCCGCGCCACCCACTCCGACCCGGCCAAGATCCGCCTGGGGCTGCACAGCATCGAAATCTTTTCCACCTGGCAGGAACGCTACGGCGACGACATTGAATGGTACGAGGGCGGCTACTCCTTTGTCGCCTACCGCCCGGAGGAGGAAAAGATCCTCAAAGACCTGCTGGTCATCCAACACGATCTGGGCCTGGACATTGATTGGTACGATAAGGACGACCTGCTGCGCATCATCCCCGATCTCAACCCGGAGGGGCTGCTGGGCGGGACCTTTTCCCCCCACGACGGCAACGCCTCCCCCTTGCTGGCCACCCACGCCTTTTACAGCCACGCCCGGCGGCTGGGGGCCGAATTCCGCTTCAACGAGCAGGTGACGGGCATCATCGTCAAAGGAGGGCGGGTGCGGGGCGTGCGCACCGACCGGGGGAGCTACGGCGCCGACGTGGTCATCAACGCCGCGGGGGCCTGGGCGCAGCAGGTGGCAGCCCTGGTCGGCCTGGATGTGCCGGTCCGGCCCGATTCCCACGAAGCAGCCATCACCGAAGCGGTGGCCCGTTTCCTTGACCCGATGGTGGTGGACATCCGCCCCCGGCCCGGCTCCTCCAACTTTTACTTTTACCAGCACTATACCGGCCAGATCGTCTTTTGCATCACCCCCAGCCCCAGCATCTGGGGTTTTGACACGCGGGAAACCAGCGCGTTTTTACCCATGGTCAGCCGCCGCCTGGTGGAAGTGATGCCCAAGCTGGTCAACCTGCGGGTGCGGCGCACCTGGCGCGGCCTCTACCCCATGACGCCCGACGGCCTGCCCCTGGTCGGCTGGGCGCGGGAGGTGGAGGGCTATCTGCTGGCCGTGGGCATGTGCGGTCAGGGGTTCATGCTGGGGCCGGGCGTCGGCGAACTGCTGGCCCGCATGGTGACGGGTAACCTGGAAGCGGAGGACCGGGCCGTGTTGGAGGACCTTTCGCCCTACCGGGACTTTGTGGGGCAAGAGATGCTGAAATGAAGCCCGCCCAACGCCGCATTTACAGGATCCCGCACCGCAGAGACAAGGCCGCCGAAAGACGGCGGATCTGACACGCCTTCTCCCGGCGTCCCTGCGGCGAGATCGGGCGTCCACGAGCGTTCGCCCCACGCCCGTGAAGCGGCAGACCGTCCCTTTGTCCATTATTGCCAATCGGTGTATAATATGCTTTAGAAGTCTGGAACGGTATGGAGGTACTGCAGTGGGAGTTGTCACTTTAGAAGGCATAGTGGATCAAAACCGAATACGGCTGAGGAACAATATCCGCTTACCGGAGAAAACCAAAGTATACGTCCTCGTCCCCGACATTCAGATTGAGCAAGTCGCCCACATCGCCAGCCCCCGTCTGGCTCACCCAGAACAGGCAAGCGATTTCATCATGCAAGTTGAGGAGATACCAGATGCCGGCTTATGACGCCCTACGGTTTGATCCGCCAGCGCCGGTCGCCCATGTGATCCTGCGACATCCCAATACCGGCGTAGTTTGGGCAAGCGTGCCAATGCTCTTGGACTCTGGTGCCGACATAACTCTCGTTCCGCAGGCGGTGATCGAGCGACTAGGCATAAACGACTCTCCGGTCAGCCAATATGAACTGATCGGCTTTGATGGTAGCATTAGCTTCGCCCCGGCTGTCCAGATAGAATTGGTGTGGGAGCGCAAGGTATTTAGTGGACGCTTTTTGTTGCTCGATCAAGCGTATGGCATCCTGGGCCGTAACATTCTAAATCGATTGTCGCTGACCCTTGACGGTCCTAATCTGGAATGGCACGTTGAAATGCACGGGTGAAAATGCCGATTCTAGACGAGCACACGCTGGATTTCATCAGCCATAGCCCGGAACAGACCCGCCGCCTGGGGGCGCGGCTGGGCGCGCTGTTGCAGCCGGGCGACATCATCGCCCTGGAAGGGGAGCTGGGCAGCGGCAAAACCTGTCTGACCCAAGGAATCGCCCGTGGACTGGGGGTAGAGGGGCCGGTCACCAGCCCCACCTTCACCCTCATCGCCGAGTATCAACCCCCGCCGCCCATGCCGACCCTGTACCACGTGGACCTCTACCGCCTGGACAACCCCCTGAGCGAGATCGAGACGCTGGGGCTGGATGACTATTTGCTGGGCGAAGGGGTGTGCGTCATAGAATGGGCCGACCGCATCGCCGGTCGGCTGCCCGCCGAGCACCTATGGGTGACGCTGCGGCACATCAACCGCAGCAAGCGGGGTATCGTCATGCGTGCCCACGGCCCCCGCTACGATCAATTGCTGCGCGATTTCCGCCGAAGTGCCTTCGGCGTTTAGGAAAGATTGCTTATGCTCTTGGCCCTGGATACCGCCACCCGCTACGCCGGTCTGGCCCTTTACGACGAAGTTGGGGGCCGCGTTTTGGGCGAGGAAAGTTGGTACTCGGTCAACCGCCATACCGTGGAGACGATGCCGCGTTTGGTCCGCCTTTTGGAGCAGCAGGGCGTGGCCCCTTCCGACCTGACCGGCCTGGTCGTCAGCCTCGGCCCCGGCTCTTTCACCGGGCTGCGCATCGGTCTGGGCATAGCCAAAGGGATCGCCTTGGCCCGGCGGTTGCCCCTGGTCGGCGTGCCCACCTTAGATGTGGTAGCCCGGCCCCACATGAACCAGAGGCTGCCCATCTGGGCCGTGTTGCAGGCCGGGCGGGGGCGAATCTGTGTGGCCCACTATGCCCGCCGTCGGGGTCGTTGGCGCCGCCGGGGCGATTACCGCCTCACCACCCTGGAAGCCCTGTGCGCCGAGATTGAGGTTCCCTCCCTCCTCTGCGGCGAGTTGGAGAGCGAGGACGTAGCCCTGCTCCGGGAAAAGGCGGGCATCCTGGCCGATGTCGCCCCTCCGGCGGCTTCCCTGCGCCGGGCCGCTTATCTGGCCGAAATCGGCTGGGAACGGCTTTCGCGGGGCGATAGCGACGATGTCGCCGGCCTATCACCCATCTACCTGCTCAACCCATGAGCGAACCCACTGCCTATCTCATTGAACCGATGCGCCTGGGCGACCTGGCCCAGGTGATGGCCATTGAGCGGGCTTCTTTTCGTTCCCCCTGGTCGTGGCGGGCCTATGCCTTTGAGATCACCGAAAACGAACACAGCACCATGCTGGTCATCCGCCCGGCAGCGGAGGAGGGAAACCTGCTGAAGCGATTGCGCTCCCGGCTGCGCCGTGCCCCACCGCCCCCCGTGCTGGGCTACGGCGGCTTTTGGCTGTTGGTGGATGAAGCCCACATCAGCACCCTCGCCGTCCACCCCCGCTGGCGGAGACGGGGCTTGGGCGAAATGCTGCTGCTGGCCCTATTGGAGCAGGCGCAGGAACAAGGGGCAGGCCGGGCAACGCTGGAGGTCCGCGTCTCCAATCTGGCGGCCCAGGATCTCTACCGCAAGCTGGGGTTTGAAGTCACCGAGCGGCGGAAGCGGTACTATGCCGATAACAACGAAGACGCTTACATCATGACCACGCCGCCGTTCGACGACCCCCTCTTCCGAGAGAAACTGGCCCGCCTACAAAAAAGAACTCTCTCGCTCTATCATCCGAGCCTGTGCCCCAAAAGAACGTGATAAGGCCGGTAGAGCGAGAGAGTCCCTCTGGCGAGGTGCTGCGATGCGACTGCAACGGACAAAGGGGTGCGGCAATGTAGGCCGATGAAGCGACAATGTGCTGCGACGAGACTACAACGTAGGCCGATGAAGCCGCAATGTGCTACCTTGAATGAAGATGTTATGGCTGCGATGCTGCTACGATTCCTCGCCAGCGGCAGGGACGAAAAAATCATCCAATTTCCTCTGCCTGCTCCCACTTTACCACACTTTGGCCCCCTTGTAAAGTAGGAAAAAAGTACCAAATTGGAGGTGCGACCGATGAAAGAGATCAAGCGTTTTTCCCTGGCCCATCTGCCCACGCCGCTGGAACCGATGGAACGGCTCGGTGCGGTGCTGGGCGGCCCGGACCTTTGGATCAAGCGCGACGACCAGACCGGGCTGGCAACCGGCGGCAACAAGACCCGCAAGCTGGAATTGCTCATCGCCGAGGCCCAAGCGCAGCAAGCCGATGTGGTGCTGACCGTCGGCGCGATTCAATCGAACCACTGCCGCCAGACGGCAGCGGCGGCGGCCCGCGCCGGGCTGCGCTGCGTCCTGGTCCTGCGCGGCTACGCCCCGCCCCGTGAGCAATGGACCGGCAACCTGCTCCTAGACGACCTGTTGGGGGCGCAGGTTTGGTGGGCCAAAGACGACGACCCCCTGCTTGCCCTGGAAAAGGCGGCCCAGGCAGAACGCGCCGCCGGACGCACACCCTATGTCATCCCCTACGGCGGCTCCAACCGGGTGGGCGCGGCGGCCTACGCCCTGGCCTTTGACGAGCTGTGGGATCAGATGCAGGCGCAAGACCTCCCCTTTGACCGGATCGTGTTTGCCAGTAGCTCCGGCGGGACGCAAGCAGGGTTGATCGTGGGGGCCAAAGCCCGCGGCTACAAGGGTCAGGTGTTGGGCATCAGTGTAGACAAAACCGGCGGCCACCTGCGGGAAAGCATCGCCGCCCTGCTGGCCCCGACGGCGGCGTACCTGGGCTTGGATCTGGAATTCGGCCCGGAGGACGTGTTGATCAACGACGAGTTCCTGGGCGGCGGCTACGCCGTCCTCACCGACGCCGAGCGGGAGGCAATCCGCCTGACGGCCCGTAACGAGGGCATCCTCCTCGACCCGGTCTACACCGGCAAGGCCATGGCCGGGCTGATCGGCCTCATCCGCCGGGGCGAGATCGGACGCGGGGAACGGGTGCTCTTTTGGCACACGGGGGGCATCCCGGCCCTCTTTGCCTACGCCGCCGAGTTGATGTGATCCACCGCGCCCCGGCAGCCCGGACGGCAGGCTCAGAAAACCGGAGCGGGGAACCAAAAGGGCCAGAACCGCCGCAGCAGGACAAACTCGCGGCGGTCAAGGGTTGCGCTCAGGCGCGCCCCCCAGAACCAGCCGTGGGGGTGCGCCTGGGCGTCATAGCGGCGGCCCCAGGCCAGAAAGGGCAACCGCCAACGCACCGCCGTCGGCTCCGGGCCGAGATGGTAGTGGAGCACATGGCGGTCGGTGATGATGCGATAGCCCGGCTGGGGGGCGTCCAGGCCCAGAACCTCCCGCCAGAAGGGAGCCAGCACCCCATGGCGCTTGTCCTCAAACAGGACGGCCACTCCCTTCTGGGCGGCGTACAGGTTCCCCCGCCGTTCCACCAGCCCGCCGTAGAGCATCTCCGGCGGGGCCTCCACCGCATCGGCCAACGCCGCCGCCACCCCCGGCGAGACGACCACCCGCCCCCCCTGCGCCACAAAGCCCCGCAATGCCGCCAGATCTCCGTCGCTCAGATATTCCACCCCCGGCGACAGAACCACCACCGACCGCACATCCCTTTCCAACCCCCCGGTTTCCCAATCCTCCAACCCTCCCACAACCGCCGCATTGATCCCCTCTTTGGCCAAAACGGCCAGCCGCCGGAAGGGTTGTACTTCCAGCTTGACCGCCGCCCGTTCGGCCCCGATTCGCTCATGGGAGAAAGCGGGCGGGGCCAGGATGAGGACTTCCGGTCGGCCTGAGGACGCGGCCATCAAGCGGCGCAGGGTCGGCAGCGTGGCCGAAACCTGGGCGAACATGGTTTCGGTATCATAGGCGGTGTTGTGGGTGTCGTTGTAAAGGCCCTGCTCCTTGACGTTGTAGTTCCAATAGGCGATCCCCTGCAGATCCCCGCCGCCCTGCCGCACCAGTAGGGCCAGGGAGAGGCCGTTGACCACCGCATCGGACACGGTCCCCGGATCGGGGCTGGCCTGGCTCAGGCCCCAACTGTTGGCCGCCGCCCAGAGCCACACCGGCTTCCCATAGCGGGCCGAGTAGAGGCCCAGGGAACGGGCCAGCAGAAAAAGGCCCACCAAGTTCCGGTCGCCGAGGGGCACGTGGGGCAGCCCGTCGCGGGGGTAGGCATCAAAGGTGACGACGAAATTGCTCGGCGTATCGCGGAACAACGCCTCCACATCGGGTAGGGTGAAGGTCTGGCGGGCCTGCGCACCGTCGAAGGACATGGTGACGGGCAGGCCGGGGTGGATTTCGGCCCACAGGGCTGCACTCCAGGCGGCGTATTCAACCACATAGTGCGATTGGAACGCGCCCAAGATGCGCCGTCGCGCCGGATCGCCGCCCACATCGGCAAAGCCAAAACCGTACCGTCGCCGGAATTCGGCCTCGGCGGGGGCCGAATAGTCGCCGCCCAGCGGCTCATCGGCCAGGTTGAGCATCAGGATCACATCGGCGTAGGGCCGGACGAATGCGGCGTCCAGCCAGCGGTAGTAGGTTTCAATGTCACGGCGGTAGGCGGCGGAGTAGAAAGATGCGCTGACGCCCCCGCCGTAGATGTCCAGGAGGCGGCCTTTGGCGTCGCGGCGCAGGTCGGCGGGGTGGGCTTCGTTCCAACGGCGGCCCATCTGAATCTGGTAGCCCACCGGCAACACGGCCTTGATGCCCACGGCACGGCAGGCATCGAGCATCCGCCGCTGGGCGGCGACGATGGCCGCGGCGTCGGCGTGGCGGGGGTCGGAGGGATCGGTGTAGGCTTCATAGACGGCGTAGGAAAGCCCCGGCTCCACTTTGGCCGCGTCCACCTCGCCGGGGTTGTTGTGGCCGATCCAGACGACGTTGGCCCCGTGGGTCGCCATGCGCCGCACGATGGCCTCCATTTCGGCGGCGGAGGCTTCCGGGTAGGCTTCAACGGCCCATCCGGCATAGGCGGAAACGGACACATCCCCCTCCGGTGGGCCGGGGGCGGATATGGCGTTTGTGTGTGTCGGATCTATCTGCGAAGGAACCCCCATCCACGCCGTCCCAGGTCGGAGGAGACCGGTCAGCAGCGGGGAGAAGAACAAAAGGGAGCCTAGCAACGCCAAAAAGCGGCGGTTCCGGCTGCCGGAATCGGGGGAAGGCCGACGTCCTCTCACGGGTACACGATCCGACCGTCAAACAAGGTCATCTCCACGCGGCTTTCCAAGATCTCCATCGGAGCGATCTGAAAGATGTCGCGGGAGAGGACAACCAGATCGGCCAGTTTGCCCGGCGTGATGGAGCCTTTGAGATGCCCCTCACCGGAGGCATACGCCGCACCCAGGGTATACGCCCGGACTGCTTGGGCGACGGTGAGCCGCTGGGTCGGGATCCAACCCTGGGGGCCGGGGCTGCCGTCGGCACGGCGTCGTGTCACGGCTGCATGGATACCGGCCAGGGGGTCCATCGTCTCAATGGGGCTGTCGGAGCCAAAGGCCAACACCGCCCCGCTGTTGAGCAAACTGCGCCAAGCGTAGGCCAGCTCGCAGCGACGGCCCCAGTGACGTTCGGCCATCTCCATATCGGACGTGGCATGGATGGGTTGCATGGAGGCTACGACGCCCAAGGCGGCCAGACGGGGCAGATCGTCGGGATGGAGAAGCTGCACGTGCTCAATCCGGTCCGGCAGCGCGGGCCGCAAGGCAGCAGGTGTTTGGGCATGGGCCAGGGCAACGGCATCCAAGGCGGCCCGGTTGGCAGCATCACCGATGGCGTGGATGGCAACCGCCAAACCACCCCCATGGGCACGGCGCACCAGGTCGTTCAGCTCCTCTTGGGAATAGGTGGGAATGCCCCGATTGTCGGTCCGGCCCTCGTAAGGAGCCAATAGGTGTGCACTCTGAGGCCCCAACGCACCGTCGGCAAAGAGTTTCACGCCCCCGATGCGCAACAGGTGATCTCCCAGGCCGGAGCGCAATCCCACGGAAAGGGCCGCCGATAGTTCATCGGCGGGGATATGGATCAACACCCGCAGGTCCAGTTCTCCCTGCGCCCGCAGCACTTGGAGGGCGGCCAACACTTTTGGATGCCCCGGATCGTGGAGGCCGGTCAAGCCCAACCGATGTGCTTCGGCAATGCCCCGGCGCAAGGCCGCCACAAAGGTTTCCACTCCCGGTTCGGGGATGGCTTCGGCAATGAGGTCGGCGGCGGTCTCCAAAAGGATGCCGGTAGGGTTGCCCGCTTCGTCGCGCACGATCTCGCCACCGGGTGGGTCGTCGGTAGAGGCGGTCACACCCGCCAATTCCAGGGCCAGGCTGTTGGCCCAAGTGGCGTGGCGGCTCTTGTCCTCCAGGGCAACGGGGTGGTTGGGGGTTACGGCATCCAGGTCGGCGGCGGTAGGGAAGGTATCCTGGGGCCAGATGTTCTTGTTCCAGCCCCCACCGCGAATCCAGCAGCCGGGTGGGGTGCGACGGGCCTGGGCGGCGACACGGGCCAGGGCCTCCTCCTTGCTGGGGACGTTGTCCAGGTCCACCCGCTCCTCATAGAGGGCCATGCTGTGCCAGCCAAAGTGTACGTGGGAGTCAATGAGGCCGGGGATGACGGCCTTCCCTCCCAGATCAACGGCCTGCCCGCCGACGCGAAGCAGGGGGCGTAGGTCGGCGTCATCACCTACGGCCAGGATGCGGTTGCCGACGATGGCCACCGCCTGGGCCAGAGGTTTTTCGGCATCCAGGGTATAAATTCGCCCGTTGTAGAGCAGCAGGTCAGCGTTCATCTTTTCTCCTGTGCCATCGCAACCGCCCGGCGGTAAATCTCACGACGGGGCCAACCGGAGATGTCGGCCAGGCGGCGGCTGATCTCTCGGACACCTTGCCCCCGGCCCAGCCACACTCCGATCTCTTCCTGCAGGCGGGCCGAATCCCAACGGATCTTTTCCCGCTGCCCGCCGATGACGAGTATCCAGGGGCCATCGGAGGTCCGCCCCTGGGCCTCATCAACCGTGCCGCGCCAGACACCCCCATCGGCCATCACCGCCAGAGGTCGGTTGCCCAAGAGGGAGAGCAGATCGGTCAGGGTGTCGGGCAGGAGCGACGGTTCCCCTTGGGCAAGCAAGGTGCGCGGCTCACCGGCAACGGCGGTCAACAATGCCTGCCGCGACGTAGGGTCCGAAGGCAAAGGGCCGAGATAGATGAAGGAATCGGCTGGCAAACCGGAAAGGATCAAGGCGACGATTGGTTGACCGGGTCCGGGCACGGCCCGCACGGGAATTCCTTCCTCGGCAGCCCGGCGGACCAGGAGTTGGGCCGCAGCATCGGCACCCAGCTTCCAATCCCCCAGGATGAGCGCACCGTCACCCCGGCGGAGGGCAGCCAACGCCTCCTCCGGATCGGAAAGGAGGGCGGGGGAAAGGGCACCGCTGTTGTGGGCCAGCAAACGCTGCGCCAGGGTTTTGTTCTGGGTGAAGGCAAAGGCCACCATCCCCAGGGTCCGCCGGGCGCGGAGGGTGAGGTCCTCTGGGTAGGCGGCCCCTCCAATGACATAGAGTGTGCCCATGGTCGGGGCAAGCAGCCGGATGTTTAGCTTTCGGGCACAGGGGCGGTCGGCGCGATCTTTTTGATCTTGGCGATGATGCGCTGCCGCTCTTCGGGGTCGGTGGTTTGGGCCAGGCGTGCGCGCAAGAAGCGAACTTTGCGGCGGCGGCGCTGGCGGCGGCGTAGATCGCGTTTGGGTTGTCGGGTCATGATTGCCTTCCTCCTTTTTTCCTTTGGTCAATCGGTCGCTGATTTTACCGTGAATCGGCGATTTTGGCAATTACGCCCCGGCTCAAGGCCCTTGTACCTGCTCCCCCCAGATGTGCACACGGGCATCGCCCGTTGCTTCAAAGAAGTGCACTTCAAAGGTATGGACTCCTTCCGTCAACAGGATCTGCACGCTGTAGGTTTGGGTCGGGTCCGCAGGCCAGGCGGTGATGAGAGGCAGGTTGTCAATGAGCAGGCGCGCGCCGTCATCGGCGGTCAAAAAGTAGCGATAGGTTCCCGTTGGAAGGGTCACCGCCCCGCGCCATCGCACCGAGAAGCCATCGGCAGGCAAGGACGGGTCGGGGGAGCCGCTTCCCCAATCAAAGTTGATGTCGTTATCCTGCCGCCGGAACACGGGATCACCGGAAAGGTTCTGGTTGTCAAAATAGTCTCCCTGCCATCGGTCGGGCAATACGGCAGCGGGTACGGGGGTATCGGTTGGGAGGGGGGTTGTGGGCGTTGCCGTGGGAGCAGAGGTCGGGGTAGGCGGAGGGGTAGCGGTCGCAGTCCAGGTGGGCAGCGGTGTCGCCGTCGGCGGAGGGGTAGGGGTGGCGGTGGACGTTGGGGTGGAGGTTGCTTGCTCTTCTTTGCTCACAACAAAGCGGATCATGGCCCCGCCGACCCCTTCATAGTATTCCAGGCGGATGTCATGTTGGCCCTCGCTGACGTACAGGTTCACCGTGTAGGTCGTGCTGCCGGCATCGTGCCATTCGTCCACCAGGAGCTGCCCATCCATCCAGAAGCGCACACCGTCATCGACGGTGATGCTGATGCGGTAAAGGCCCTCGGCAAAGGAGAGTTTGCGTGTCCAACGGGCCGAAAAGCCGTCGGACGGGAGGACGCTGGCCGGGGAACCCCCACCCCAGTTAAAGTCAACGGCCACGTCGTTACGGATGAGGACAGGCGGCCCGGAGAGGGTAGGGTTGTCAAAATACTCCCCCCGCCAGTCGGTGATGATCACGTCGGGTGTGGGGGTAGGGGCAGGGGTGTCGGTCGCCGGGGGAGGGGGCGTCGGGGTAGGGGAAGACAAAGGGGTCGCGGTAGCAGCACGGGTGGGCCGAGGGGTAGGCGGGGGTGAGGTGTAGGTCGCCGTGGGGGCGATCAGGGTAAAGCGCGTGGACGCCTCCAACCCGGAGCGGGTCCCCCTGGCAATGACCTCGGCCCAGGGCGCACCGATCCAGCGGGTTTCGTTGGGAAAGGTCAACGCCGTGCGAAAGTTGCCCCGCTCATCGGCCACGGCAGCAGCGTAAGCGAACCCCGGCCCGTTTCCCTCTTGGGGAGAGCGGAGCAGGATGAACACCGGCTCGCCGGGCCACCAACCCTGCCCGGTGACGGTGATCAAGGTATTGATGTACCCCTGGGTGGGATTGATGAACACCCGAACCGCCTCTGCCGTCCCTGCCGGTTGAGGGGTGGGACCGCCCTCTTCCGCCGTGGGGAGCCAAACCGTCCCCCCGCCGATGGGCGGCAAGGGCGGTTTAGAATCGGCCAAGAAGAGGCGGGCGATCAGCAGACCTACGCTGCACAGGATCACCACCGCCGTTGCGACCAAACCGATGACGACGCAGCCGCTCCCTCCCCAACCACCGTTGGGAGAGGAAGATGGAGGAGGGGGGGCAACCCCGCGGCGTGGGGTTGCATCGTCGGGCGGTGACTGCCACCACTCCGAGCGGGTAGCCGGATTGGGTCCACTTGGGTATGTTGTCACAGTGCTCCTCCTTGACGCTTCAGGTACTGCGGTCCCACCGATTCGTCAAACCCGTCTGCATGGTAGCGCAAATTCCCGATTCGCGCAACATTGGTGCTTTGCTTTTCAAACGATAGAAACACCGATCCGGTTCCAACGTTGTGTTCCGGGAAACTTGTGGTATAATACCGATGGAAGGGGGGTGATGTTTCCAAAAGTCCCGCAGGGAAGGATGAAATTTCCGTTGCCTGCAAGGGGCGACTGCGGTTTCTCCGGCGGACCTTCGGTCGGTCTGCCGGGCCGGGCAGACCGCGGCTTCACATGTTGGATTTAGGGCTTTTGATTGCGCCAAAGGGAGTTTGACCGGAGACTTGGACCGTACCGGGCAAAAAAAGCAAGGAGGGAAGACGCACTATGAACGGAATCGTGGAATCGCTGCGGTTGGGCGGGCGTGCACTCCTCTTGCAAGAGGATGCCTATGAGGAGATGCGCCTGGCGGACAATCCGGTGGTCAAGGGTTTGGTCCTGATCGTGGTAGTGGGTGTAGTCGTAGCCCTGCTGAGCTTCATCGGCGATGTGCTCGCTTGGGCCAGCACCCCGGACCTGAACACCATCAAAGAGATCGTGTACTCCCACATGACACAGATGCCCTGGTGGAAATTTGCTTCGCAGGACCCCCAGTTTGTGCAGATATTCAACCGGATCTGGGAGCTCAACTGGAGCCTCATCGGCCTCTTTATGCCCGATCCGGGCAGCGCGTTGGCGAACATTATTCTGTTGCCCCTGGGCCTGGTCGTGCGGTGGCTGCTCTACGGTTTGGTGGCCTATCTGTTTGCCCGCTGGCTGGGCGGCACGGCCACTCTGAGCGAAACGCTGGGCGTTTTGGCCCTGGCGGTGGCCCCCCAGGTGCTCAACGTCCTGAACGTGCTGCCTCAGATGCACCTGGGCGGCGTCGTGGCGATCTGGGGGATTTTGTGTGCCTACACGGGCCTCAAGACGGCCCATAAGCTCCCATGGGATAGGGCGGCTTGGGCCACCGTGTTGCCCTTTATCCTGGCCCTGGCCGTCTCGCTGTTATCCGCTTGCTGGGCTACAGGCATTCTGGCCGCTATGGTGAAAGGAGGTTGATCATGGCCGATCTGTTGAGAACACTGGGGCGGGCCATGTTGCTGGACGATCAAGCATATCAGGCGTGGCGCGAACGGCCCAATCTCTTTTTGCGCGGCATCGTCTTGATCGTGTTGGTCTCCCTCGTGGCCGGTATCCTGTCCTTCGCCGTGACGTTGTGGCTGCAGATCAAACCGGTGGATGTGGCCTCTATTGAGGAAAGCATTCACCAATCGCTTGAGTGGCAACTCCGCTTCAATCCTTCTTTCCAGGACCCGGCGGTTCGGAACATGGCGGAAGAGATGCTCAACGCCATCGTGCCCATGATCACCGATATTGCCGCCGTGCAGGCGCCACTGCCACGGGGCATCAGCGGCTTTTTGACCGCCCTGAGCCAATGGTTGTCGCGGGCGATGATCGCCGTCGGCGGTTGGATGTTCTACGGAGCACTGGTGCTCATCTTTGTCAATCTGCTGGGAGGATCGGCCAAGCTGCCCGACTTCCTGGGGATGGTCGCCCTGTACGCCGTTCCGGGACTGCTGGGCCTGTTGCAACCGATCCCCTGCCTGGGCGGGACGTTGGTGTTTATCGGCACGGTGTGGGGGATTGTGGTCTATATCAAGGCAACATCGGTAATCGGTGGGCTGGACGCAGGACGGGCGATCCTGGCGGTCGTCGCACCCATTTTTGTCCTTTTCTTGCTGGCCCTGTCCCTGGTGGTCCTGTGGGGGCTGTGGCTCGGCTTCATCTTCTAAAATCAAACGGCTCCCACGCCGGGCGTGGGAGCCGTTTTTTTATGCCAGCTCCAAGATACGCCGGAAGCCACCCTCAATATAGTCTTCCAGGGTGTCGGCACAGCGGCGGTATTCTTCCAGGGGGCCGCCGTAAGGATCGCGGACATCCTTTTGCTTGCCGACCATCTCACTCAGGAGGTAGACTTTCCATTCGTACTGGGGCCAAGCCTGGAGGATGGCCCGTTTGTGTTCGCGGCTCATCACCAAGATCAGGTCGGCTTCGTGGACATCGTAGGCGGTGATGGTCCGGGCGATGTGGTCACGGATGTCAATGCCCCGCTCGGCCATGACGGCGACGGCGTTTTCGCTGGCCGGGCGGCCCTCCACCGCCCATACGCCGGCCGAATCCACTTGGTAGCGGTCTGCCAAGCCCTCTTCGGCCAGACGCCGACGCAGCAACCCGGCTGCCATCGGTGAACGGCATAGATTCCCCGTGCAAACAAAGAGAATCTGTCCCATCAGGCCAACTCCGGCTGGATAACGCCGTAATTTCCATCCTTGCGACGATAGAGGACGTTGATCTGTCCCTCATCGGCATTGAAAAAGACGAAAAAGTCATGGCCCAAAAGTTCCATCTGCTCAACGGCTTCTTCGGGACTCATGGGCGTCACAAGGAAGCGTTTGAAGCGCACGATGGCACTGGGTTCTTCCTCTTCTTCCTCCTCCTCAATCTCCAGGGGAAGGGGTTCCGCCTGGATCCCTGCACTGCGCCACCGGTTTTTGCGCTTGCCTTTGTAGCGGGCGATCTGACGGTACATTTTGTCCAGTACGGCGTCTATGGCGGAGAACATGTCATCGGATCGTTCTTCGGCGCGGAGGATCGTTCCGTTGGCCCGGACGGTGACTTGGCAAACCTGCCGGTCGTGGGCGGCCCTGGCCCCCTCCACCGAGAGTTCCACGCGCACTTCGTTGATGGTGGGCAGGTAGCGATCCAGTTTGCCCATCTTTTTTTCTACGTAATCGTATAACCGGTCGGTGAGTTCAATATTTCTCCCTTTGATCTGTAGATCCATTTTTTCTCTCCTTTTCACTCGTTATCAGGGCACAGAAGCAGGGCGAGCACGGGTCAAGGTGAAGGCCCATACGTCGGCCGCGCCTCCTTCTTTTTTCAGAGCGGTACAAGCCGCTTCCAGGGTGGAGCCGGTGGTACATACGTCATCCACCAGCAAGACGGATCGCCCGGCAAAGGCTCCCTCCCGGCAGGCAAATGCTCCCTGCACATTGATCCGCCGCTGGGCAGCATTCAGCTCGGTCTGGCGGGCGGTGGCCCTGGTGCGGATGAGACGATCTTCAACGACGGGGGCCTGTAAACGGCGGCCCAGTTCGCGGGCCAGCAAGGCAGCCTGGTTGTAGCCCCGTTGGTGCTCCCGGCGGCGATGCAGCGGTACGGGGACGATGGCTTCCACCTTGTCCAAAGGGCGCAACCGCAACCAGCGGTCGGCCATGATCTGCCCCAAGGAATGGGCCAGGCTGTAAAGGCCGCCGTATTTGAAGTCGTGGATCGCCCGGCGCAGGGGGCCGTCATGGAAGGCACAGGAGATCAGACCGTCAAGGATATGTTCCCGGTCACGGCAAGAGGGGCACACCCCCGACGTTTCATGCTCCGGCAGGGGGAGGGCGCAGAAACGGCACATGGGGACCGGGATCATTTCTATTGCATTCCGGCATTCGGCACAGAGCCAATCACCCAAACGATGGCAGGAGACGCAGCGGGGAGGGAAGAGCAGGTCAAGGACGGCGGCCCACCATCTCACTACATCCCTCCTTTGAAGAGTGCGGACTCTTTGAGGATGAGGACCGCCGGTCCCAGGATGACGATCAGGATGGTGGGAAAGATCAGGAAGGTCATGGGCAACAGCATTTTGATAGGTGCTTGTTGGGCTTTTTCTTCGGCCCGCTGCCGACGTTTGATGCGCATTTGCTCCGATTGGATACGCAGCACTTTGGCGATGCTGATGCCCAGGGTATCGGCCTGGATGAGGGCCGCCACGAAGCTGGTCATATCGGGCACGTCCACCCGCTCGGCCATATCGCGCAGGGCATCACGGCGGGATTTGCCCACGCGCATCTCGGCCAGCAGACGCCGGAACGCCCGGCTGATTTCGTTATCCCACTTTTCGGCCACGCGCTGCATGGCTCCATCAAAAGGCAACCCGGCCTCTACGCTGATGGTCAGCAGGTCCAGGGCATCCGGCAGGGTTTTGACGATCTCTTCCTGGCGACGGCGGATCTTTCCGCTCAGCCACATGACGGGCAGGAAAAAGCCCAACAATCCCAACAGCGCGGTGAACAGCAGCTGGCGGAGGAAAGGGACACCGGCCAGCATGGTGAGGAAGAAGGTCAGGGCGGCCAAGACCAGACCGGCGATCCCCCGGATGCCCAGGAATTGGGCTGCGCTCCAGTTGTTGGGATTTCCTGCCAGCTCCAGTTTGCGTTGGGTGCTCTCAATGGTGCGCTGCGGCGTAAAACGGGATACGAATTGGGCACTGGCATCAATCATGGGGAGTAGGACGCGCTCGCTGAAGGGTTTGGAGAGTTCTATTTCCTCCAGCGTCATGGGGCGTCCGCCGTATTCAATCAACCGCTCCTCAATGTCATCGGCAGGTCGCCGCGAAGCAATGCCCAAGAAGATCAGCAGCAAGGACAGGAATGCTCCAAAGGCAGCAGCAATGATGGCAACCGACATGGCTCACACCTCAATATTCACGATCTTGCGGATGATCATAAAGCCGATAAAGATCATCATGGCTGCCGTGCCGAGCATGATCCAGCCGCAGGGATCGTGGAACATACGACTGATGTAGGTTTTGTTGATCAGGTACAGGACCAAGCCCAGGACCACCGGCAGGCCGGTCAGGATGTAGCCGGAGATCATTTGCTGCGCGGTCAGGACGCGGATCTCACCTTTGATCCGCACCCGCTCGCGGATGGTGTGGCCGATGGTATCCAGGATTTCGGCCAGGTTGCCGCCCACCCGGCTCTGGATGTTGATGGCGGTGATCATCAGGTCTAGGTCCTCGCTGGGGACGCGGCGGAGCATGTTGTTCAACGCTTCTTCATAGGGCAGCCCCAGGGCGATTTCTTGGGTGACGCGGTGGAACTCGGAGCCGATGGGGTCGGGGAGCTGCTGGGAGACGGTCTCCATAGATTGGACGATGCTAAAGCCGGAGCGCAGCGAGTTGGCCAGAAGGGTGATACTATCGCCCAGTTGGTCGTTGAAGGCGTTGAGCCGCCGCGATTTGCGCAGGTTGACGTACATGCGCGGGGCAAAGAAGCCGAGGATGCCAAAGACCAAACCCAGCAGGACCGAGTCAAAGAGCAAACGGGCCGCCAGGAAAAAGAGGATGACCGAGAGGACGTTCAAGACCAGGAACTCGGACACCCGCAATTTGAGGTCGGCGCGGGCCAGATCGGTACGCAGGTTCTCGGCAAAGCCGCGTTTGGTCATTGCGGCTTCCAGGCCGTCTATGGCCGACGATTTTTTGCCCGCTTCTTCCGCTTCAACGATCTCTTCGATCCGTGCTCCGTAACGGTCCAGCCGCTCCTCAATGGCCTCCTCGGTTCGCCCCCCACTGCTCAGACCGATAAAGAGGAACAGTACGGCCAAAGCGGCCATGATCGCGACCACGATGGCCAATAGGCTTGGGTTCAGGCCCTGTAGAGCTTCCATCCTCGTCCTCTCTCAGAATCGGCGTCCGATGCCAAAGATGGTAGGCGGCAGGTGGATGTTGGCCGCTTCTA
Organism: uncultured Anaerolineaceae bacterium; assembly: GCA_964593865.1. GTDB lineage: Bacteria > Chloroflexota > Anaerolineae > JAAYZQ01 > JAAYZQ01 > CAZQKE01. The sequence goes on from CAZQKE010000095.1 coordinate 27,071, forward strand.
TTACTTCAATGAACTTGGGCCGGATGCCGGTAGGCCGCAGGCGACCGATGACCTTTCCGGCTTCGATGCCCTGCTGCTCAAAGGCGAAAATATCTTGCATGACGATCACGTCGCCTTCCATGCCCTGTACTTCCGAGATTTTGACGACTTTGCGTGTGCCGTCCCGCATCCGCTCTTGGTGGAGGATGAGGTCCAGGGCCGAGGCGATCTGCTCTCGGATGGCCCGCAGGGGCAGGTCCATACCGGCCATCAGGCACATGGTTTCCAGACGGGCAAGGGTATCGCGGGGGCTGTTGGCGTGGGCGGTGGTCATGCTGCCGTCGTGGCCGGTGTTCATGGCCTGGAGCATGTCCAGGGCTTCGGCGCCACGGCACTCCCCGACGATGATCCGGTCGGGTCGCATACGCAGGCTGTTGATCACCAACTGCTGCATGGTGATCTCGCCTTTGCCTTCCACGTTGGGGGGGCGCGTCTCCAGCGGCAGGACGTGCTCCTGTTGGAGTTGCAACTCGGCGGCGTTCTCCAGGGTGATGATCCGTTCATCCTCCGGGATGAAGGCGGAAAGGACGTTCAACATGGTCGTTTTGCCGGAGCCGGTCCCGCCCGCGACGACGATGTTCAGACGAGCCTGGACGCACGCTTTGAGGAACTCCAACGCTTCGGGTGTGATGGACCCCAGCTCAATCAGTTTCTGGGCGGTGATGGGGATGCGGGAGAATTTACGGATGGTCAGCAAGGGGCCGATGAGGGACAAGGGTGGGATGACGGCGTTGACGCGGGAGCCATCGGGCAAGCGGGCGTCCACGTAGGGTTGGCTTTCGTCAATGCGCCGCCCCAGGGGAGAGACGATGCGGTCAATGATGCGCAATACGTGTTCATCGTTTTCAAATTTGATGTCGGTACGTTCAATCTTGCCTTTCCGCTCCACGTACACGGCGTTGGGACCGTTGACCATGATCTCGGTCACGGTGTCATCGGCCAGGAGGGGTTCAATGGGGCCATAGCCCAGGATTTCGGCGACGATCTGTTCCAAGAGGCGTTGGCGGTCGGCCCTCCCCAAGACGATGTTCTCCTGGGCCAGGAGGGCATCGTACATTTCTTCAATGGTCCGCCGCACTTCATCGGTCTTGGTGACATCCATTTTGGGGTCCAGGTCGGCGATCAGTTTGCTGTGGATGCGGCTTTTCAGGTCTTGGAAGGTATCGCGTGCCGGAGCTGCCGGTGCGCGGCGGATGCGCAGGTCTTCCAGCCGTGTAGGGCGTTCCGCCGGAGGAGCGGTCGGCTTGGCCGGCAGCTGTTGACTCTTTTCGATTCTTCGCAACAGAGACATCTTTTTTCCTCCCGACAAGGGATCAGCGTTTCAGCCGTCCGAACAGGCCGCCCCGTTTCTGTTTTTGTTTGCGCTCCGGGGGCGGGCTGACCTCTTCCACCTCGGCCTCCGGCTGCGGTTCCAAGAGGGAGACCTGTTTCCGCGCCAGCTCAATGAATTTTTCCGAAAGGGGGTGTTTGGGGTCGGCGGTGATCAGGGGCACACCCTGGTTGACGGCCAGGCGCATTCCGCGCGGCTCGAAGGGGATCTGGTGCAGGACGGTATGGCGGATGCTCTTTTCGATCTGTTCGGCGCGGATGCCGTCGCGCGGCAGGGTCATGTTCAGGATCAGGTCAATCCGCTCAAAGGGGAACTGCAAGGCTTCGGCGATCTCAAAAAAGAGTTTGGTGCTCTTGACGGCGGGAATCTCCGGGGTCATGACGAGCAGGAGCCGGTCGGCCAGGTCCATGGCCGCCAGGACGATGTCATCCAGGTAGCTCCAGGTATCGAGCAGGATGTAATCAAACTCTTGGAACAGGAATTCCAAGAGGGCTTTGATGTCCTCAACCTGAATGGTCTCGGCCATTTCCGGGGAAGGAGGTGCGGTCAGGACGCGGACGCCGGAGGGGTGGGGCGAGAGAATGGCCTGGAGCAACATGGAGTCCAATTCCTCCACCTGTGCAACGGCGTCGGCGATGGAACGCTGGGCCTGTAGGTTGAGGAGCACGTCCAGATCGCCGAACTGGAGGCTGAGGTCCACCAGGGCAACTTTTTTGGATGTGACCTGTTGCAGAGCGACGGCCAGGTTGGTGGCGATGGTGCTGCAACCGGTCCCTCCTTTGGGGCTAAAGATCATGAGCAGTTTGCCACCGGAGCGTTCCCGGCGGGCGGGAGCGGCGGCTTCGGCGGGCGCGCCAGGCTCGGCGGTCGGCGGGGCCGCTGCAGGCATGGCCGCCCGGCGGCTGGCCCCCATTTTGTAGACGCGGCGGATGCTGCTGCTGAGTTCCTCGCTGCTAAAGGGCTTGGTCAAAAAGTCGGTCGCCCCCGCCAACATGGAACGTCGCAAATAGTCCGCCTCGCTCTGCACCGACATCATGATGACCTGACATGCCGGAGCGACCTGTTTGATCTGCTGGCTGGCAGTGATGCCATCCATATCCGGCATGTTAATGTCCATCAGGACGATGTGCGGTTGCAGGCTCTGGGCTTTCTCGATGGCTTCGCGGCCATCGGCAGCCGTGCCTACGATTTCAATGTCCGATTCAAAGTACAGGAGTTTGCGAAGGTTCTCCCGCGTCTCCGGGATGTCATCTACGATGAGGACGCGGATCTTTTCACCCGTATCTTGCATTATCCGGTTCCTGTCTATCAGAGATTATCAGCGTAGCGGGCTTTCGGTGTTGCCCGTCTCGCTTCCCAAGCCATAGGGCTGCTTCGGCGGGATGACGATACCAAAGCGGGCCAAGATGTAATCCAACGTGACCTGCTGGGTGGTGAAGATCTGCCCGTCGCCCTGAGCACGCACGGCCAGGTCTATGCTGGCCCCGTATTCGCGGGCCAATTTGAGGACCAGGGCATCTTGGGGCGTCAGCATGAGGGTAATGTATTTGGGCGGTTCCACCTCGGCTGCTTGTTGGTTGCCTTCGGGCGCCCCTTCCTCCGGGGGAGGAGCACCATAATCCCAACGGCCCACGCCCAGCACTTCGGCGTTTTGCAGGGTCAGTTGGGTGACCAGGCGCGGTTTCTGGTCCCGAATGTTGGCCTCTATCGGTTGCCCGTCCGCCGTGGTGCAGAGGGGAGGGCAAACCGGTTCCAGCATTTGGGTTTCCTGGTCTATATCCACAAAGAAGAAGGTGATCAACACGTCTACGTGATCGCCCGGCCTGATCCCATAGGAAACGCTGGAGAGTTCGTTGATGGGGAAGCCAACGGCTACAAAGCCCGGTTGGACCAACTGCCCCAGTTCCCCCTCCCGCATCATTTCCACCGGGCTGATCAGCAGGTCCGGCTGGATGATTGTGCCTTGAGGGATGGGTCCGGCGGCCAGCATCCCGGCAGTGCTTTCCAGGGAGCGCAACGCGCCTTCGGGGATGGCTTCTTTGGGCATGGGGCGCAACGCCAGGCGGTCGTCCACCGGTTCATTTTCCGGGATTGGTTGGACGGCGACGACCACTTCCTCCCTTTCGACGGCGGCGCCATTACCTCCGCCGCCGGCCGTACCCTGGAGCAGGACGAACACGACCGCTGCCGTGCCCAAAGCCAGGATGATGCCCAGCAAGATCAGGATTCTACCACGTCGCATGAGTTTCCCTCCATTGTTGTTTCTTTACGATTGTTGCTTGAGCGTGCGTCGCGCACCGGCCAGCAGCAGCACCAGAAGGCCCAGAAGCGCGCCCCCGGCCAGCCACCAGCCGGCATAGCCGGTCTGCGGCATTTCGGGTTCGGGGGTAGGTGTTGTTTGCCCACCGGGAACGGCCGTCGCGGCAGGGACCGAGGTAGCCCCCTCTGCGGCCAGGCCCAGGTCAAGCACGACATAGTTTTTCCCATCCAGGTCAACGGTTGCGTTCAAGGTCATTTGCCCATCGGGCAAGGTGGCCTGCAGTGTAACGGTTCCGGCACACAGGCCGGCAAAGCCGTACAAGCCCTCATCGTTGGTCATCATGGCCTTTGTCCAGTCCTCGCCCTGGATGGAGACGGTCGCCCCGGCAACGCCTTTCCCTTGCCGGTCCCGCACATAGCCGCTAACGGCGGATTGACAGTCCGGGTTAGGCGCAGCCGTCCTCTGCGGAGGAGCCAAAGTCCGCGTCGGCTCTGCGGTGGCGGGTGGCGGCGTCTCGGTCGGCGTGTCGGTCGGCGGCGGGACGCCGGTATCGGTCGGCGTAGGAGCCGGAGATTTGGTCGGCGGCGGAGGTGGCGCCTGGGCAGCAACCCACCCCCAGACAGGAAGGCCGCCCACCATCACGCTCAGGGTCGCGCCCAACAAGAGAATCGTTCCGATGATTCGAATTTGTTTCATGGCTACTGCCTCCACTCGCCGCCCCGATCACCCGCACCCAACCGGAAGGACATCTTCATTGTACCAGAAAACGGCCAGAAGTGCAATTCGCCCCCATCCGTTCAGCAGGGCACATGCATTTACGTTCCCATCGCCGTTTTCACCGCAGAGACGCCGAGGACGCGGGGAGAAACCGTGTACAATCAACCGTTCCCCGATGAGATCCTCCTTTGCGGTGCGGATCTCGGTAAACGCCCTCGCCCCGATCCGTTCGGCAGGGCAAGTACCTTTCTCGTTCCTCCCGCCGCTTTCAGGTTGCCGGGAAGGCGCGGGGCTTGGACCGGTCGCCCCCGGTGCACATGCTCCGGTCCTAGTAATTTCTGGAAATTACGGGCAGGTACAGGCTAAAGGGACCGACCGAGATGCATTGGATGTTGTTCATTTCGTCTTCCTCGGCAAATCCACCCCAATCGGGATGGCCGCAGTACCCTGCGAAGCAAGGGTCTACTTGCACGCACAACAGGTGACGACGACCGGAAGTCAGCGTTAGCCCCTTGAATGTGAAGGGGAACTGGTCACCGGCGGCCAGATCGGATTGATATTCTACGTAGTTGTTCCGCAGCACGGCGCAGCCGGTGTCTTCACAATACCCCAGGAAGTGGTCAGAAGGACCGGAGGGCGGTGTCGCAGGTTCAGGCCGGAGATATGCTTCGACGTAAAAGATGCCGTCGGCATCAACCCGCCCCTGGTTCTTGACGAGGATGGGTACGTCAAACGGCATACCGGCCCGGATTTCGTTGGGGGCAATGCTGGTGCTTATGTCCAGGATGACAAAGTCGGGTGCGGGGCCGATGTCGGTGGTGTGGACCGTGGCGTTGCTGCTCGAAACGGCCAACCCTTCGGCCCGGCCCTGGGCACGGTTGGTGATGGGCATTCCCCCGCCCACCGGATCGTCAACGGTCACGGTAAAACCTACGTTGCCGTTTCCCCCCGCCGGCACCGTCCCAATCGCCCAGCGGAGGACATCGGGGTTGCCGTCGTCCGCCCCGGCTCCCCAAATGGAGCCGGGTACATACTGGACGATGGAAGGCAATGTGTCGCTCAGTACCGCGTTATTGAGGGCGAAGGAAGCCGGGTTGCGGTAGGCGATGGTGTAAGCGATTTGCGCCCCTGGCCCGACCGGCTGCCCGTCGGCGGGGGTCGCGTTTTTGGTCAGAATCAGGTGTAGTTCGTGGATGGTGTGGGTGATGGGGTTGGAGGAGAATGGACCGCTGGAAGGGCTGTCGCCCTGGCCCGTGTTCTCGACGACGGTGCCGCTGACCACGTCGCCCACGGTGACGACAAAGCCGACCATTCC
>CAZQKE010000096.1:0-13929 GCA_964593865.1 uncultured Anaerolineaceae bacterium
GGCGGACGCCCGGCCGCAGGTCCACCGGGAGCGACTTGAGGTCGCCCCCCTCCTCCTATGGGTGGTCGTTCGGGTTGTCCACGGCCAGTCCCTCTGCTTGCGCCGCGATTAGCAGGTCATGGTCCGCCGCAATAAAGATCAGGGGAGGCAGGTCTTGATCGCGCAAGATGCGATTGACCGCCAGCGCACAGGCCAGATGGACCGCATCGTAGCCACGCAACCGGTGGCGACGAGTAAGCTGCATGGCTTGGTCAATCACCGGCGCGCTGACACGCACCAAAGCGTACCGGGAGCGGGCATCCTGCACCAATTCGGCCAAAAGCCGGTCGTACTGCGCAGCCGAAAGAAACCCGCCGCGCCGTTTGCTGGAAAGGGCAGCCGCAATCTCGACCAGACCGATATGGGCAATGACCGGGGCGTGAAATCTGTCGTCACACAGGGCTTGGACCCACGCGCTGCCACGCTCCGCTGCATATCGCTTGACCAGGGCGCTGCTGTCAAAGTAATAGCCGTACAGAGGAGAATGCAGGGAGGTCACCAGCGGTTTCGCTCCTCAACAATCAGTTCGCTGGGGGGGCGGCCCTCCATTCCCAAGGGAGACAACCGTTCCGAGTCGGGCTGCGCAACGTACCGCTCGGTCGTCGTCGGCTCCCATTCGGCCAATAACCCATGCCGGGCCAGCATCCGCCGCAGGCGTTGGACGGCGTCCGGCTCCGGGCCGGCTTGCCACCGGCGCAGCCCCAGCTCCAAGATCTCCGGCAGCCGGTCACCGACCGCTCGGAGCTGGGCGGCCAATTGTTCCGATACCGGGATGGTGAACTCAACCATAGCAGGGCCTCCTTACGGCGGATATTGTAGCATAGGTGGGGCGTTTTGCCAAGTCCTTCGCTCCCGGCCCGTATGGAGGAAGTTGGAACCGCTGGGGGATGCGCCGACTGCGCGGAGGGTGGGTTCCTCGGCGGGGCAGGCAAGGTTCGGCGCCATCGGCGATTCCGGGGGTGGGGCGGTGGTGGCCGTGAGGGGGCCGTCCGCGAATGGGGCACGAATACACGAATGGCACGAATGCCGCCCCCCCGCAGGTGGGGGCGAGGAACCGTGATCCAGGGGGGCGGTTGGAACCGATCCCGGCGGGTGCCCGACCGCAGGTCCACCGGGAGCGACTTGAGTCGCCCCCTCTTGCCCTACGATGCCCGACCCGGTAGCGCAAGTCTCCGACTTGCGCCCTCGCCGCCGGACACCGGATCGTCGGTCCAGGGGGGCGGTCGGAACCGCTCCCGGCGGACGCCCGACCGCAGGTCCACCGGGAGCGACTTGAGTCGCCCCCCTCTTGCCCTACGATGCCCGACCCGGTAGCGCAGGTCTCCGACTTGCGCCCTCGCCGCCGGACACCGGATCGTCGGTCCAGGGGGGCGGTTGGAACCGCTCCCGGCGGACGCCCGGCCGCAGGTCCACCGGGAGCGACTTGAGTCGCCCCCTCTTGCCCTACGATGCCCGATCCGGTAGCGCAGGTCTCCGACTTGCGCCCTCGCCGCCGGACACCGGATCGTCGGCCCAGGGGGCGCGGTTGGAACCGATCCCGGCGGGTGCCCGGCCGCAAACCCACCGGGAGCGACTTGAGTCGCCCCCCTCTTGCCCTACGATGCCCGACCCGGTAGCGCAAGTCTCCGACTTGCGCCCTCGCCGCCGGACATCGGATCGTCGGCCCAGGGGGGCGGTTGGAACCGCTCCCGGCGGGTGGGAGCGCGTCCGCGCAGGCGGACGCCCGGCCGCAGGTCCACCGGGAGCGACTTGAGTCGCCTCCCTCTTGCCCTACGACGCCCGACCGGGTAGCGCAAGTCTCCGACTTGCGCCCTCGCCGCCGGACACCGGATCGTCGGCCCAGGGGGGCGGTTGGAACCTCTCCCGGCGGGTGCCCGGCCGCAAACTCACCGGGAGCGACTTGAGTCGCCCCTTCTTGCCCTACGATGCCCGACCCGGTAGCGCAGGTCTCCGACTTGCGCCCTCGCCGCCGTCCGCGAACGGGACCGCGCAGATTCGTGGACGGCCCACGATTTCCGGGGGAGAACCAACATGACACAGCGAATCCGAATCGCTTCACTCCTGACAGTCACGGCCCTTTTGCTACTTTGCCGGACCGGGCAGAACACCGCCCCTCTCCGCGCCGACCCCGGCGTGTTCTACGTAGACGGCGAGGCGGGCGACGACGCCAACCCCGGTACATTGGAACGGCCCTGGCGGACCCTGGGCCGGGTGTCGGGCCGGAGCTTTGCCCCCGGCGACCGCATCCGCTTCAAGCGCGGCGCGGTGTGGGATGGCGAATCCCTGATCATCGGCAGCGCCGGGACCGCCGCGCTGCCCATCGTGTACGAAGCCTACGGGACCGGCGATCCGCCCCAGATCCAAAACGGCGGCATCAGCCTCGGTGGAGCGCAGCACATCATCCTGCGCGATCTAGAGATCAGCGGTAGTCCCTATGCCGGAATCGCCTTGCAAGAGGGGACGCAGTTCACCGAGATCGCGGGCAACATCCTGCACCACAACGCCGCCGGTATCTGGCTGGGGAACGGCGTCGGGATGAACAACCGCATCGTCGGCAACACGATCTATTTGAACAACGGCAACGGGATCGCCGTGGATGCCGTGTTTTGCACGCCGGGGAACGAAACCCGCATCGCCTACAACGAAATCTATTCCAACACCTGGCACGGCATAGAGTTGAGCGGCAACTATCATATCGTAGAAGGAAACATCGTCCACGGCAACGGCGCGAACCCCGACGGCAGCGACGACCTGGTGGGCCATTCGGGCATCCACCTCTTTTCTCGCTACCACGACAACGACCCCGATCTGGGCGGCGATCACAACATCATCCGTAACAACATCGTCTACGGGACGCGGGACCGCAACGACAACGCCACCGACGGCAACGGAATCCAGATGGATATGTGGTGCGATGACAACTTGGTGTACAACAACATCGTCTACCGTAACGACGGTCCCGGCATCATCATCTTTGGCGGCAGCCGCAACCGGATCGCCCACAACACCCTGTACGAAAACGGCCGATACCTGGGCTTCCGTCCGGCGCGGACCCAGCTCATGGTGGCCTCCTCCGAAGAAGTGGACGCGGCGGACAACATCCTGATCAACAACATCGCCTTTTCCACCGCCGCCGAAACCTACGCCGCCTTTATCGGCGACACGGCGGCGGCCCGGAACAACCTCTTCAGCCACAACCTGTACTTCAACGCCGCCGACGGCAACCTGGTGGGACGCGGCAGCGCGGGCAGCCTTTCCCTGGAGGAATGGAACGCCGCTTCCTGGGCGGACGACCTGGCAGGCAACCCCCTCTTTGTGGATGCCGCCGCCCGCGATTTTCACCTTGCTCCCCCCTCGCCCGCCGTGGACGCCGGACAGGTCGTTTCCTGGGTGGAAACCGATTCCGACGGCGACCCCCGCCCCTGTCCTGCGGATGGAGGCTATGACATTGGCGCCGATGAAGCGTGCCCGCTGTGGTCCATATTCCTGCCTTGGATTGCACACTAGCCGCGTCCTCGGCGTCCCTGCGGTGAAGCCGGCAGCGGGAGCGACAAAGGCCCTTGCCTCGGCGGGCGCCCGGCTCAGGCCGTCCGATGTGGGGGTTGACACCCCACTTCAGTTGCGTTATAATGGCCCCACCGCCGCAGATCAACGCCGACAGGAGGGGGAAAAGAACGATGCGTATCTACGACGTGACCGTGCCGATCACCGAGGTAATGCCCGTCTGGCCCGGCGATCCGCGGGTTCGGATCGAACAGGCGGCAAGTATCGCCCGCGGCGATGTGGCCAATGTTTCCCACCTGACCATGAGCGTCCACACCGGCACCCACGTAGACGCCCCCTCCCATTTCCTCCGGCAAGGAGCGACGGTGGACAAACTTCCCTTAGAAGTGCTGATGGGACCGGCCTTCATCGCCGATCTTTCCGGCCTGGAAAGCCGCACGATTGAGGTGCACGACCTGGCTTCCCTCCATCTGCCCCGTGATGTGATCCGTCTGCTTCTCAAGACCGACAACTCGTACTTTTGGGAAGATCGGCTGACCGAGTTTGAGCAGGATTTTGTCCATCTCAGCCCAAAAGCAGCACAGTGGCTGGTTCGGCGGGGCATCCGCCTGATAGGTGTGGATTACCTTTCGGTGGAAGCGTTTGGCGTTAGCCGTTACCGGGTCCACAAGACGCTGCTGGAAGCCAACGTCGTCATCGTCGAGGGTCTGGACCTGAGCCGGACACCGGAGGGATGGTGTCAGATCGTTTGCCTGCCCCTCAAGATCGCAGGCGCAGACGGCGCACCGGCCCGCGTCTTGGTGATCCGTCGGTAATTCGGCAGCGTTGCCGTGGTCGGGGCCTGTAGCCGGGCACGGCCTGTGGGGCAGGTGCGTCCATCGTCCCGGCGTCGGTCTCATTGCGGAGACGCCGAGGACGCGGAGAGAATAGGCCGGGGAAGAGGATATGATCACAAAAGAAAGACTAGACGCCAATCGGGTTCGCGTGACCTTTGAGCTGCCTTCCAACATGTGGGCGGAACGGGTCAACCTGGTGGGAGAATTCAACGACTGGGATACCACTGCAACCCCTATGAGCCGCAACCGTGCCGATGCCAATTGGAGGGTCACCCTGGATCTGGAGGCCGGGCGGAAGTACCGGTTCCGCTACTTGGTAGACGGCAAGGAGTGGCTCAACGACTGGCACGCCGACGACCATGTGGAAAACCCTTATGGTTCCCACGATTCGGTCGTGGACCTGACCGTGCTACCGCCTGCTCCGTGAGTAACCCCAAGATGTTGTGGTAATTTGAAGTGAGAATACTACATCTAGGAGCAAAATACACCAAACGGGGTATTGCCAATTTGGATTCTTGGGGTATAATGTACCATAGGCATATTTTATCCCGATTGCGACGGCGGAGGCGGGGCCTCCGCGGCTGAAAGGAGTTGGAACGGTGAAGAGATATTTGCTGCTTGGATTCCTGGTGACGGTCTTGGTGCTCGCCGGGGCGATGGTTCCCCGCAATGCACAGGCATCCTGCCAGACGGTGCGCCACGTAGTCAAGGCGGGTGAGACGTTGACCCAGATCGCCCGTCGTTACGGCGTCTCCGTCTCGTCCATTGTCCAGGCCAATAACCTGTGGAACCCCAACCTGATCTACTCCGGCCAGGTCCTCTTGATCCCCGTGTGCGACAACGGCACAACCCCGCCGCCCAACCAGTGTACCAAAATCCATATCGTCAAGCGGGGGGAATATCTGAAAGCCATAGCCGCCAAATACGGCACGACCTGGCAGGCCATCGCCAACCTCAACAACCTCAAAAACCCCAACCTGATCTACGTCGGTCAGCGGCTCAAGATCCCCGTCAAATGCACGACACCCGGCGATGGTGGAAGCAGCAGCGGGCCGTGGAAAGGCCAGTTTTGGGCCAATCGGCTGCTGAGCGGCGATCCCAAATTCACCAAGCAGTACAACAAAGTGGATTTCAACTGGGGGAAAAAAGGGCCGGGTGGCGGTATCGCCGGGACCGACTTTTCGGCCCGCTTTACCCGCTCCCGTTACTTTGATGCGGGGGTCTACCGTTTCAACGTCCTGGTGGACGACGGTGTTCGCGTCTGGGTTGATGGGGTGTTGATCATTGACCAATGGCATGATACCGCACCCAAACAATATATCGCCGACAAGCAACTCAGCGCGGGCAACCACACCTTGCAGATTGATTACTACCAGCACAAGGGCGGAGCACAGATCAAGTTCTGGATCGAGCGGGTGAACGGTCAGGCCGCCTGGAAAGGGGTCTATTTCAACAATATGCAACTCCGGGATAACCCGGTGATCACCCGCTATTACAAGACGGTTGACTTTGAATGGGGCAAAAAATCACCGGCTGCGGGGGTCACGGCGGATTATTTCTCGGCCCGTTACACTGGCGAATTTCAATTTACCGGCGGTCGCTATCGCTTTATCGCCACGGTGGACGACGGTATCCGCGTCTGGGTGGACGACAACCTGATCATTGACAGCTGGCGCAGCGGCTCCACACGCACCCTGACCGCCGACGTGGATGTCGGAGAGGGCAAGCACACCATCAAGATAGAATACTTTGAGGAAAAAGGCGGCGCGGTCTGTAAACTCCGCTGGATGCAAAAGTAGCCTTGCCCAAAGGCCGCCCTTTGTTCGGGGCGGCCTTTTTTCGTTCAGACCATCCGCCGGCGGACGATCTCGTAAACCAGGGCTGCCGTTGCCGCCGCCACGTTGAGGGAGGTTGCCCGGCCTCGCATCGGCAACCGAACGGTCACATCGGCCCGCCGACGGGTGGCGGCGGGCAAGCCCGCCCGCTCGTTGCCGACCAGGAGGACCACGGGCCGATCATAGTCTACCGTAAAGTGGAGCCGCTCGCCGTGGGCCGAGGAGGCGACGACCAGCAACGGCAACCCCTTGCGGCGCAGCTCTGCACACCAGGTCCACAACGGCTCCTCATCGGCCAAGCACACCACGGGCAAGGCGAACAGCGATCCCATCGTCGCCCGCACGGCCTGGGGGTCGTAGGGGTCGGCAGCAGGGCCGATGACGACCAGGCCATCGGCTCCGGCGGCGTCGGCGGTGCGGATGATGGTCCCCAGATTGCCCGGATCGCGCACCTGATGGGCGACGATGACCAGCATCTCCTCCGTTGTGGGGATGGCCGCCAGGGTCCGATCCTCAATGCGGACCACGGCGGCAATGCCCTGGGGCTGCTCCCGGTCGGAGAGGGCGCGGAAGAGGTCGCCGGAAAGGGCCAGACGGCGGGCCGGTTCCACCGCCTCCACCAGCGATTGCGCCCGCTCGCTGACCAACAGTTCCGGGGCGTAGACCAGCGTTTCCAACGGTGCGCCCAACTCCAACGCTTCGCCGACGATGCGGATGCCTTCGATCAGAAAGCGGCCTTCGCGCCGTCGGTACTTGCGTCGGCGCAAGGAGCGCAGAAATTTGACCTTGGGGTTGTGGGGGCTGGTGATCGGGTTCATGGCGTCTCCGGCCCAGGCGGCGGGTTTTAGCGGTCGGCCAGGAGGCCGTTGAAGGCGGGATCGGCGCATTCGCAGGCGATCCGTTCCTCCCCATCCCGGACCGCCGTTCCGTCGTAAGGTGAGCCACCGGAGTAGAACCGCCAGCCGGAAAGGACCAGGGGCAGCGGCCCATCGGCGGCGATCCACTCGCCGTTGAAGCGGCGGGCAAAGTGCAGGTGGGTCGCTTCGGCAAAGCCCCCCTCGCACGACGGATGGCCGATGGGGTCCCCCCGATCCAGCCAGCGGCCCGTCTCCGCCCGTCCCTCATCGGCCACGTGCAGGTAAAAGAGCACCCAGCCGGTTTGCTCATGGCCGTCGCCGTCCAGGTCCAGCATCACCTCCCCTTCGTGGCTGTAGATGACCAGCCCCGGCGCGGCAGCCGTCGCCCAGGATGTTGCCGCCCGGCAGCCCAGGTACCCCTCGTCGGGGACGACATCAATGGCCGCCCATGCGCTGCCGTTGCCCCAGCCGCCGTGGGGGCCGCCCACGTAAAACCACATTTCCCCTTTGGCCCAGGGCAGGGAGAGGTCCGGGCAGGTGGTACGGGCCGGGATGAGCGGCTCGACGGCGTATTGTTGCGGATCGCCAAAGAGGGCGCGGTAGGTGGCGGCGAAGCTCCCCGGCCCCTGACCGACCAACACCTCCCAGTCGGCCTTGTCGTGCGCCTGGGCGAAAAAATAGTGCAACCCGGCGGTAGCGGCGTTGAGGGTCGGCGCGTAGCGGGTCGTCGAGCCGTCGGCCCAGCGGAGGAGGGGCATCCCCCGGCCCCGCCAGTTGTAATAGCCCTCGTTGAGGGTGTTGGCCATTTGCACCAGGTGGGGGTGCAGGGCTTCCCAGATGGCCGGGTTGGCCTGCGTTACCCAGCCGCTCTCCATCTCCAAGATGGTGAGCAGGGTGCGCGGACCGATGCTGTAGTGGTGGGCGATGCGGTCTACAATCTCCGGGCCGGTGAGGACTTCCCCGCCCACGTTCTCCTCATAGTGGGCCAGATAGCCCCCCTGCCGCAGGCAGAAATCCGCCGTGTTGAAATCCACATAGGCCGGGCCGTAGACGAATTCGCTGTTGGGCAGGAGCAGAGTGTCCGGGCCGGTAGCCGCCACGGTGGAGGGGATGCGCAGCTCCTGGCCCACACGGAGCAGGTTGGGGTCGCTCAGGTCGTTGGCCGCCACCAGGTCCTCCACGGTGCAACCGAATTTGCGGGCAATGCTGCTCAGGGAATCGCCGCTCTGGACGGTATAGACCTGGGGCGGCGGTGTGGGGGCAAAGAGGGGGCCGACATCGGCCAGGCCCGGATCGGGTGTGGCGGGAAGGTCGGTCGGGGCTGCCGTTTGCGTTGTCGGGGCGCCACCGGAGGAAGGCGTCCGCGGCGGGCGGGTCGCGTCTTGCTTGCGGGAACAGGTGGTCAGGGCCGCCAGCGACAGGAGGACCAAGAGCACGAGCGCGATCTGCCTTTGTGCCCTGACGCCGGTTCCGTTCACGATCTCCTTCCCCGAAAATAATGCGGGCCGTCCACGAAGAAAAATAGCGGTTGAAACCGCACCTGGCGGGCCGTTGGCCGACCGCCCGGCTGCAGGCCCGAAAGGAGCGACTTGAGTCGCCACTTTGCGGCCCGAATCTTGGAACCGCCAAGACGCCAAGGGCGCGAAGGTTTTCTTTTTCTTCTTCCCTTTGCGGCCTTTGCGCCTTTGCGGTTCACATCTCCGGGACCGCCAAAGCGGGCCGTCCACGAAGCGGACGCGAATACACGAATGCACGAATACGCCCGGCTGGAGGCCCGAAAGGAGCGACTTGCGCCTGCCTGCAGCGGTCTACGGCGAGGAGAGTGGGGGCAAAGCACCACTTCTCCCCTTGATCGCATTATACCACGTCCGCAGCGGAGGCCCAAATGCCGCAAGGTGGTTCTAGGGCCTTCTTGCGCCCCGGTACAAACCGGCCCAGTGCGGCTCATCCAGGCGTGAGATTTGAACGACGGGCCGACGGTGTGTCGTGGCGTGGATAAACTCCCCTTGCCCCAGGTACAACCCCACGTGGGTAATGCTCTGCCGGCCGAAGAAGAGAAGGTCCCCCGGCTGCAGGTCCTTCTGCTCAACGGGCAATAGGTCGGGTTGGGCGAATTGCAGTCGGGCATCGCGCAGGAGGAACACCCCGTTCAACCGGTAAACCAGCTGCACAAAGCCGGAGCAATCAATGCCCAACGGCGTGGTCCCGCCCCACAGATACGGCAATCCCAAGAACCGCCGGGCAGTCGCCAGGACTTTTTCCACACTGCCCCTCACAGGCTCGGCGTCGGCGGCCACGATCTGCACATCGCCCCGGCGAACCCACCTTTGCGCGCCGTCGGGCAGGGCAACCTGCACCCACCCTTCTTCCACGGCAGCCACCGCCAGCCGGACGCCGATGGGAACTTGCAGGGCCGGAAGGCGATAGGTCCCGTTCGGCTCATAATACAAAAAAGCCAGCAGACTTTGGACCTGCGCTACCTGCTCACTTGCCGGATAGGGTGTTTCGCCGGGGGCATATCTTCGGACATGATGGGCCTCCAACCAACCGTTGTACCGGTCGGGCAAGAGGACTTTGTACCAACCTTTTCGGCTTTCCTCAATGCGCACCCAAGTCCCCAGCACGGCTTGCGTCACCAGGTTGGCTTCCCGGCGGGGGTGACCGTGCAAATTGACGATGCCGTCCAGCACGACACCTTCTGGCCTGTCCATAACGGTTCTCCTTCAAAACGGCGGGCCGTCCACGAATTGAGCGTGAATGTGCTCGGCCCGTTCGTGCGTTCGGTCACAACCGCAGACGGGCGGGGTATCCCCTCATCCCCCACCCGGACTCCACGGGGAGGGCAAACACCGACTTCATCCCCGGCTCACCGCCGGGGGCCGGGCCGTTTCTCCAAAACGGCAGGCCGATTATACCTCCGAATCACCATCCTGTCTAAATCCGATGTAGGCGTTTCGCTCCGTTTGTGATATAATTCCGGGCGGGTGATCCTTGAGTGAGTTCACCGGAAAATTTGGACTCGCGCCGTGTGGGATCGCGTGCACCTGCCCTGGGGGCCTTTCATCGGCGAAAAAGTAGGAGCAGGGCCGGAACATGACCGAGATGCGGGATCAGCAACAGAGCCGTTTGCGCCCGATGGACCCGGTGCGGGACCTAGGGGCCATTGCCGACTTGGCAACCGAAGCCTTTGCCGCCGAGCTGGACGAACGGGGGCAGGCTGCCCTCCGCGAATTGCGGTGGATGGCCCGCCTTTCCCCCCTGGTGTGGTGGTGGTATCGGACCGACCCCGAATTCCGGGATGCGTTCAACGGTTTCGTCTGGGAGGAGGCGACGGCCAAAGGGTGGCAGGTCGTCGGCAGCGCAAACCTGAACCGTGCGCCGGGTGATAAACACTACTACATCATCTGCAACGTTGTGGTCCGCCCGGCCCATCGGGGGAAGGGCATCGGACGCGCTCTGACGGAGGCTGCCATTGCAGAGGCGTGGGAACGCGAGGCCAAAGGCATCATCATCCAGGTCCACGAAGACAACGCCCCGGCCTTGCACCTTTATACCAGCCTGGGGTTCCGGGAAACCGCCGCCGAGGTAGAGATGCAACTTGATGCCCTTTCCACCGTCGCCGTCCTAGATGGCCCCGGCTACCACATCCGTCCGTGGAACCGGGCCGATGGCCCTGCCTGTCTGGATTTGGCCCGCCGCGCGACGCCGCAGGTCTGGCAGTGGCTCCATCCCTTGCGCCCCGAACAGTATGTCATTGGCCGGATGGCCTACCTTTGGCAGCGGCTGACCGAGTGGTTGCGCGGTCGGAGCGTCCATCGTCTGGTCGCCTTCCGCGAGGAGCAGCTGGTCGCCTGGATGACGGTCACGGTGAGCCGACGGCGCGGAGTGCACAATCTTGAGATCCTGGTTCACCCGGAGCACACAGGACGGGTGGAAGCCGCTTTGGTGAGTCGTGCCTTGCACGCTTTGCGCGTCGCCCCCCGACGAGCAGTGCGGACTTGGGTGAATCGGAACAACGAGGCCCTCCTTTCCCTGCTGCGCGATTACGGCTTTCGGCATCGGCGGACGCTGCTCACCCTGGAAATGACCCCATCCGAGAATGACGCCTCCTCCGGGGAAAGGACCTGACCCAGATCGGCGCCCTCTACGTCCCTGGGGGTGTTGTTAATGGGATTCTAATGCTTTTATAACGCCCCTCTAACCAAAGAATGGTATACTGAGGGTGTCACGGTCCAACCGGTCGGACCGGGGGAAGTGCATTCCACAAAATTGAGTTCGCCGAGAGCGGTAACGCCGACATCGGAAACGATAAATGCGCTTGCCCCACCGGTCGGGCCGAATGCGCGATGTGAGGAGGATTCAGGTGAAAGGCTCTTTGCGATTGGGCAAGGTGTTCGGCATCCCAATCGGTCTCAACTATACATGGTTCATCGTTTTCGTGCTGGTGACGCTATCCCTGGCGACGGGGTACTTTCCCAGCCGCTATGCCAACTGGAGCGGGATCGGCTATCTGGGTTTAGGGTTGCTAACCAGTTCGCTTTTTTTCGCTTCGGTTCTGCTCCATGAGCTGGCGCACAGCATGGTAGCCCGCGCCTGGGGCATTCCCGTTCGGAGCATCACCCTCTTTATCTTTGGGGGTGTAGCCAACATCGACCGCGAGCCGGAACGGCCCCTGGCCGAATTCTTGGTTGCCGTGGCCGGGCCGATTGCCAGCCTTCTGTTGGCCCTTTTCTTCGGTCTTTTGTGGCTGGGGGGACGCCTGCTGGATGTGGCTGCCCTGG
Organism: uncultured Anaerolineaceae bacterium; assembly: GCA_964593865.1. GTDB lineage: Bacteria > Chloroflexota > Anaerolineae > JAAYZQ01 > JAAYZQ01 > CAZQKE01. The sequence goes on from CAZQKE010000096.1 coordinate 11,853, forward strand.
CCGCACTGGGCTACTACCTGGCCAACATCAACCTGGGGCTGGCCATTTTCAACATGATCCCCGGCTTTCCCCTGGACGGCGGGCGTGTCTTTCGCTCTTTGGTGTGGGCCGCAACGGGCGATATGTACCGTGCCACCCGCTGGGCAACGGGTACGGGAAGAGTCATCGCCGTCCTGATGATCGTCGGCGGCGGCTTTATGATCTTGACCGGTAACCTGGGGAGCGGCATCTGGTTGGCCTTCATCGGCTGGTTCCTGGATAACGCCGCCAGTCAGAGTGCCCAGCAGGCATGGCTTCGGGAGGCATTGCGGGGGTATACCGCCGGGGATTTCTCATCCGGCTGCCAGGCGGTGGACCACAACATGCCCCTTGATTGGTTGGTGCGCGACTATGTGCTCCCCCACGGCCAGAGCTGCTTCGTCGTGACCGACGGTCTGCAACCTCAGGGCATCGCCGAGCTGGAACAGATCCAGCAGGTCCCGCGTCGGCAATGGGGCTGGACGCCGGTCCGCCAGGTGATGACCCCCCTGAGCCAGTTGAAGCCGGTACGGTCGGAAGATTCGGCCTACAGCGTCCTGGAGCGGATGCTTGCCGAGCGCAAGAGCACGCTGCCGGTAGTGGACGGCAACCGCTTTCTGGGCATGATCCGCCAGGACCATCTCTTACGCTTTGCCCAGATGCGATCCCCTGCCGGGTAGTTGAGATCCCGGCTCCTGTGCCGAGCAGGGGAGCCGGTCCCTTGAAGGGCCGTTGCGGACCGGGGCGGTCGCTGCCGCTTCCGCAGTTGATCACCATGCTGCCCCGCGCCGCCGCCCCACAGACCGCTCCCTGCGCGATGACGAATGGTTGAGATCCGCCGGACGGTGGCCGCTCCGGGGCAAGGTCACCCGCCGCCGTCATCGGCTGTTGCGGTTGCCAGGGGAAGCCGATGAACAGGGCGCGCCCCCCCACCGTCGGCCGGTTGGCGGAGGTCCTCTGCTTCGGTGAGTGCACGATCAAACGCGGCCCGGCAACCCGAAGGGCTGCCGGACACAAGCCCCCTACCCGTCGGTACGCCCGGCGTCAGACGTGAGCGGCCAAGCCCGCTACCGAAACAGACCGGCAAACGTCTCCACCGCAAAAGCCACCAGACCACAGGCCATGGGGCAACCGAAAAAGAGCATCACAAGCGTAAACATGACGGCCATCCCCCGCGCCTTGCGCGAGGCGCGGAGCAAGCCCCAAAATGCCAACGCCGCCGCGACGACGGTCGCCCAGTTGACGCCTTCATCCCCGACCGACGGCCATTGCCCGGCCCTGCCCCCTTCGGCAGGCAGCCTTTCATCTAGGGCCGCGCCGCAGTTCATGCAGAAATGCGCCCTTGCCGGGTTTTCGTGCCCGCATTGGGGGCAGAATCCGGCATTCTCGTCCTCCATGTTTCATCCCCTTACAAGATTGCAAGCCGGAGGCTTGCGCTGCGTTGCCCGGCGCGGGTAGCGCGTCTCCCGACTTGCGCCGCTGCACCGGCGGACGCCCGGTCGCAGGCCCGCCGGGGGCGGCTTTTTGCGCAGGCCGAAGGCTTGCGCTACATCCTGTTGCGCAAGTTTCCAAACTTGCGCCGCTCTCGGCGATTGAGTCGCCACCCGGTCTACTCGTAACGCAACGCCTCGATGGGGTCCAGGTTGGCGGCCCGGTTGGCGGGCAGCAGCCCGGCGACCAGGGCGATGGCCGTGCTCAGGGCGATGACGGTCAGGACCAGCCACAGGGGAAAGGCGGAGATGTTGAAATCCTTGTAATCTTTGAGGAAGGTCAGGTGCGAGATAAAGTTGATGGCCTGTCCCAAAATCCAGGCCGTGACGACGCCGATGAGACCGCCCAAAAAGCCGATGGTCCCTGCTTCCACGGTGAAGAGCAGGCGGATGGCCCCTTTGCTGGCTCCCACCGCTTTCATCGTGCCGATCTCGCGGGTGCGCTCATAGATGGCCATGATCAGGGTGTTGATGATGCCCAGGGAGGCGACGGCCAGGGCGACAAGGCCAAAGATGCTCAGCACCGCCTGGATGACGCGAAACCCCCCGGCCAGGGAGCCGGCCGATTC
>CAZQKE010000097.1:0-33077 GCA_964593865.1 uncultured Anaerolineaceae bacterium
CTTTCTCCGCAACAGGCTGCCGACCGGCTGGAAGCAGCCCTGGCCGACCTTCTCGACGTGCAGAGCGCGACGCTGGGCCTGCCCGAATTGCGGACGGCGGTCATCCTGCGCGGGCAGCTCCGCCAACCGGCAGAACAGGCCATGCCCGAAATCGGACGCCGCCTGGGCGACCTGGGCTATTTGGCCGTCTGGGGCAACAAGCCCCAATCGGAGCAGGTCCTCGTCCTGGCCGCGCCCCGCCGCCCCGACCGGGAAGACGCCGATGACACGGCGGCGGGCATCTTGCAGGCCGCCTTGGAGCTGGAGCAGATCAAAGCCGCCGTCGCCGACCTCTTTGCCATCCGCGACGCCCGCCGCGACATCCCCGGCCGGCCCCAGGTCATCCACCTGCGGGGCCAACTGACCGCGCCTTCCCAAGAAGCCTACCCGCAGCTTGCCGAGCGGCTGCGCGAACTGGGGCACACCGTCGCCCTCTACCGCGATGACGAGAGCAAACTGGACGACCTGATCATCACACCGGGGCTGATGCCCCAGTTGGAAAAGCCGAACCTCAAGGTCCATATCCTGCTCTTTGCGGCGACGGTGTTCACCACCCTCTATGTGGGGGCCGGGATGTCGGAAGCGCGGCCCCCCGACGACCTGTGGTGGCCCCTTTTCCACTTTTGGCAGGGCTGGCCCTTCGCCCTAAGCCTGCTTACCATCCTCCTGGCCCACGAGCTGGGCCACTATTTCACCGGACGGCACTACCGCGTGCCGGTGAGCCTGCCCTACTTTATCCCCCTGCCCATCCCCGATTTTCTGGGCAACGTCCTGGGGACGCTGGGCGCGGTAATCACCATGAAGGCGCGGATGACCGACCGGCGGGCCATGCTGGACATCGGCGCGGCGGGTCCCATCGTAGGGCTGATCGTCGCCATCCCCATCCTGATCGTGGGCCTGCTCCTTTCCGAGGTTCGGCCCATCACCCAAGACCAGGTCTACCTGCTGGAGGGCAATTCGCTCCTCTACCTGCTGCTCAAATACGCCGTCTTTGGCCTGTGGCTGCCGGGCAACGGCCTGGATGTGTTCATCCACCCTGTGGCCTTTGCCGGGTGGGCCGGTCTCCTCGTCACCAGCTTGAACCTGATCCCCGCCGGGCAGCTGGACGGCGGCCATGTCCTTTACAGCCTGCTGGGCAACCGGGCGCAGATCTTTACCTGGCCCATCATCGTCGCCCTGGTCGCCCTGGGCATCTTTGTCTGGCCCGGCTGGTTCCTGTGGGCCGGGTTGGTCTTTTTCTTCGGGCAGCGACACCCCGGCCCCCTGGACAACGTCACGCCTTTGGACACCCGGCGCAAGATTGTGGCCGTGGCCGTCCTCCTCGTCTTTGTGCTCACCTTCTCCCCTGCTCCGCTGACCATCGTCTTCCCGGAGGGAGAGCAGGTGCTGTACCAAATCATGCTCCTGGCGACGATGCTGACCGGCCTGGGTCGGCTGGCCCGCCGCAGGGCAGAGCGTCATGGCTGAGTGGGGCAGGCGGGTGTTCGGCGGTGCGCTGCTGGGCGCGGCCCTGGGCGTCGCCGTGGGGCTGCTCCTGGCCCGCTGGCTCTGGCCGCCCGTTGTCCCCGTCGCCACGCCGACGGCGACGCCGCCCCCGCCGACGGTCGCAACACCGGCGGAGGAGGAGGTGCAGGAGGAGGCACTGCTCGTCATCGCCGCCCTCTACGCCCTCGACGGCGATGCGACGCGGGCGCAGGAGCGGCTTTCCGCCCTGGGGCTGGACGACCCGGCAGCGGCGGTGGGCGAACTGGCCCTCCGGCAAGCCGCAGCGGGCAACGAACAGGTCGCCACCGACCTGGCGACCCTGGCCGCCGCCCTGGGCCGCGAATCGGCGGAACTGCTGGCCTATGTCGCCACGGCGACGCCGACGGCTACCCCGACGCCTACCGTTACGCCCACCGCCACGCCGACGCCCACCTTCACCCCAACGCCGACCCCCACGCCGACGGCGACCCCTTCGCCTCGGCCCACCCACCGCCCGGCGGCCAAACCGCCCACGGCCACCGCTGCCCCGCCGCCCCGGCCCACGCCGTTGGAGCTGGAGTGGGACTACCGGGCCAGTATGCTCAGTCCGCCGGTCAAACTGGTCGAGGCCCAGGTCGCGCCGGGGGAACGCTATTGGAAACTGGTCAAGATGGAATGGCGCAAGCCGAGCGAAGGGGGCAACACCCTCATCTACATCTCGACCCTGGACGAGTACGGGCGCCCCCTCTACGGCCAGCCGGTCGTCATTGAGCACGGCCCCCAGGAAGTGGTCTATACCCAACCCGGCGCAGATTACGGGGCCAACTATCCCATGGCCAACACCTTGAACTCCTACATTGTCTTTATCGGCGGCGAGCTGCCCAGCGACCGCGTCACCGGCCTGGGCCTGGGCGAATGGTACGGCGGGATGGACCACACATCCTTTATCCTCGTCTTCCAGCGGACGAGGAAATAGGCCAGATCGCGCCGGAGGCGGCGGCGACTCAAGTCGCCCCTGCGGGGCCTGTGTGCCGGGTTTCCGACTTGCAGAGAAAATCGCGGTTGGAACCGCCAAGACGCCAAGAGCGCGAAGGTTTTCTTACTTTGCGGCCTTTGCGCCTTTGCGGTTCATATCTCCGGGACCGCCAAAGTGGGCCGTCCACGAAGCGGGCGCGAATACACGAATGCACGAATGCGCCCGGCCGCAGGCCCGAAAGGAACGACTTGAGTCGCCACTTGCGCCGGAGATTTTCATCCTTGGCGGTGAGCCGGGGATCGGTCCGCTTCCAAGAAACCGGCGGCGAGAACGATAAGCAACGGAGTGTAGAATTTGAAAGAGCAACGCAACCTGAATTACGGCGGCCAGGCGGTCATGGAAGGCGTGATGATGCGCGGTTCCAAGACGATGGCCGTCGCCGTGCGGCGGCCCGACGGCGAAATCGTCGTCCACACCGAGCCGCTGAACCCCGGCATCTATGCCGGCAAAGTGAGCAAAATCCCCTTCCTCCGCGCCCTGACCGCTCTGTGGGACGTGCTGGTGCTGGGCATCCGGACTCTGATGTGGTCCGCCGAGGTTGCCCTCTCCGAAGAAGAGGAAGCCTCTTTTGACGGCCCCCTGGCCTGGGGAACGGTGATCCTCTCCTTTGCCCTGGGCATCGGCATCTTTTTCGTCGGTCCTTTGCTGCTGGTGGGCCTTTTGGATCGCTTCATCGCTTCCGATTTCGTCAGCAACGTCGTTGAAGGCGTCTTTCGCCTGGTCCTCTTTCTCCTCTACCTGTGGGCCATCGGCCTGATGCCCGACATTCGCCGCGTTTTTGCCTACCACGGCGCGGAACACAAGACGATCAACGCCTACGAAGACGGCGCAGATCTGACGCCGGAGGCGGTAGCCCCCTATTCCACGGCCCACTATCGCTGCGGGACCGCTTTCCTGCTTTCGGTGATGGTCATCTCCATCCTGGTCTTTTCCCTGCTGGGCCGCCCGCCGATGCTGTGGCGCATCCTGTCCCGCATCCTCCTCATCCCCGTCATCGCCGGGATCGCCTACGAGTACATCAAATGGACCAGCCGCCACACCGACAACCCCTTCATCCGGGCCATCGCCAAACCCAACCTGGCCCTGCAACGGCTGACGACCCGCGAACCGGACCTTTCCATGCTGGAGGTTTCCATCACCGCCCTGAAGCACGTCCTGGAGGGCGAAGAGGCGGCCTCTGCTGCCAGCCCGTAATCCAAAGTTGTCTGTTCGCTCCAAAACGTGCTATAATACCCCCGTCACATGGGCGGGTGCTCTCTGTAGCAAGCTGCCGACTTGCGGCATATCGTTCCAAAGCAGGTCGCGGACGCGACAGCGGGGGAGAAGAGGATGGCAAAGAAACAGTCTGTATCCGTGGCTGCACGACAAAAGGCTCGTCAGGCAAACGCTTTGGGCCTCCAGCATTACGAACGGTGGGATATTGAACAGGCCCTCCGCTCCTTTCGGGAGGCGATCCGGTTGGTCCCGGACGAAGCCGAGTACCACCTCAACCTGGCCCGCGCGCTGGCCCGTTACGGAGACTTTGACGCGGCCAAACGCGCCCTCGGTTCTTACATCCGCTACGAAAAAGACAAGCGACTGGCCGAACGCTTTGAGCACCTCTTTGCCGAGGGCATGGACGATGTAGAAACCTTGCTCACCAAAAAGATGAGCCAGAAGCGCGTGCCGATGGAGATCATCGGAGCTGCCGTGCAGATGTGGCTTGAATACCGCATCTGCCTGGGCCGCCGTCCTCTGATCATCCGCAAACCGGAAACGTGGGCCGCTGCCCTGGATTACACCGTTCGCAAGGTCAACTTTATGGAGCTGACCCAGCGCGAGATCGCCGATCTGTACGGCGTCAGTCCCTCCACGGTGCGGGCCTACCACAACGACCTGGTCCAAACATTGGACATCATGCCTTGCGATTACCGCTACTTCCGCGGCGACGAGAACCCCCTGGACAAATTGGTGGAAGCAGCGGCCATGTTGGAGGAGCTGGAAGAACGGTTCCGCAGGCCCTAAGCGCACGTTGCCGCAACGCGGGTTCGCCACCGAGGGGAGCCATGGACAGACAGAGGACCATCTTCTTTCTTATCATCGGAGCGGCTGTGGTCCTGATCTTGGGCGTCTTGGCCCTGGATCGCCTGTTCGGAATCTCGCTGGGGCCGCCGGACCTGGATGCCACGGCGACGGTCGTCTCCTTGCGCAGTACCGAAGTGGCCATCAAAGCGACGGAGACGGCCCTACGGGGCGGCATACCGGGCAAGGCGGCAGGTCAGACCTGGAACGGCTTGGAGATCACCGTTACCGGCGTCAACCGGGATGCCTGGCCGTTGATCCACGCCTTCAACGAATACAACGATCCTCCCTTGCCGGACAAAAAGATGCTGCTGGTCACGGTTGAGATCCGCAAGGCCCCCGATGGAGACGATCAACCGGTCAAAGTCGGTGCGAACGATTTCAAAATAGTGGGCGAACGGCAGGAGGTGTACACCACCTACGGCCAAGAGACATCCTGCGGAGTCGTGCCCGATGAACTGGGCGGCATCGTGACCACCGAGCAGCCCCTCACGGGCGCCATCTGCGTCCAAGTCCCGGAGGATGAAGGGGGCTTTTTGCTGGTGTACGAAACCTACATCCAGGACAAACCGGCGGTTTATATCCCGCTGCCGGAAGAAGGATGAAGGGATCCCATCCTGACGGAACCTGACAGGTCTCCCGGAACCTGTCAGGTTTGTTGCTTGAGTTGCCCGAAAGGCAAGCGTGATTTTCTTTGCAAGTCTCCAGACTTGCGCCACCGGGCCGCGGTTTTCGGGAAGGCCATTACTTGCGAAGGAGGAAGTAAATCATGGCAACGGAAGGAACGCTTGTTCAGGCGGAACGCCTGTTGGATTTCTGCGTGCGGGTCTTTGAAAAGATGGGCATCACGCCGGAGGACGCCCGCATCACCGCCGACGTGCTGGTGCAGGCCAACCTGCGGGGCATCGATTCCCACGGCGTGGCCCGCCTGGCCCGCTATGTCAACGGCCTGCGGGATGGGGTGATGATCGCCCGTCCGGAGGAAAAGGTGGTCACCGAGACACCGACGACGGCTACTATTGATGCCGGGGCCGGGCTGGGCCAGCCGGTCAGCTACCGTGCCATGCAGCGGGCCATCGCCAAAGCGCGGGAATACGGCTGCGGCTTTGTCACCGTCCGCAACAGCAACCACTACGGCATTGCCGGTTATTACGCCATGATGGCCCTGGAAGAGGACATGATCGGAATTTCAATGACCAACGCCGCCGTTCTGGTCGTGCCCACCTTTGGCCGCGATGCCATGTACGGCACAAACCCCATCGCTTTGGCCGTCCCGGCGGGGGAAGAACGGCCCTTTGTGATGGACATGGCCACCAGTACCGTCCCCAGGGGCAAGCTGGAGGTCTACCATCGGCAGGAAAAACCGATCCCTTTGGGCTGGGCGACCGACGAATACGGCAAGCCGACCACCGATCCGGGCCGTGTGCTGGACAATTTCATCAAGCGGGCCGGGGGAGGGCTGTTGCCCCTGGGCGGCGCGGGAGAGCTGCTCGGCGGGCACAAAGGATACGGCCTGGGCTTGATGGTTGAAATCCTGACGGCGGTTCTTTCCGGCGCGGCCTTTTTGACCCATGTTTACCCCAAAGATGCCGAGGGCAAACCCCTGCCCGCCAACCTGGGCCACTTTTTCGGGGCTTGGCGGCTGGATGCCTTCCGCGAACCGGCGGCCTTCAAGGCCGATATGGACACCTTCCTCCGCGAGCTAAAAGGCGGCAACCTGGCCGAAGGCGCGTCGCGCATTTACGTCCACGGCGAAAAAGAGTTTGAAGAATACGACCGCCGCAGCAAAGAGGGCATCCCCTTGGGGGCCAAAGTGGAGGTCAGCCTGCGCCAGATCGCGGACGATTTGGGCGTTGCATACGACTTGGTCGGTTGACGGTCCCCGCTCCGCGCAACGACCGGGACCCGTCGACCGTGCGGGGACGAACGACATCCTGCGGACAACGGAGGTACGGCTATGAAAAAGTGGGGAATTGCAGCGTTCGTTCTGTTGCTGGTTGCACCGATGGTGTTGGCGGCCTGCGGAGGGCCGACCCCTACGCCAAAGGATACCACTTTTGAATCGCCCTTAGACATGGCCAATCCGGCTTCCAAATACTGCGTGGAACAGGGGTACAAATTGGAAATCCGCGAGGAGGCAGGAGGACAGGTGGGCTACTGCATCTTTCCCGATGGTTCCGAATGCGAGGAATGGGCTTTTTACAGGGGGGAATGCCAAGCTCCGTGAGCGTCAACCGGCCTCCTGCCGGTTAGAGCAGAGGCGTTGACGGGCTTTTGGCGGCAAAGGTGCGGAGGAGCGGTCGGATTCACGCGACCGGTGGGCTGTGCGCTTGCTCCATCCCGCCGGTGGCGTGTGAGAGGATGAGCAAGGGGAAGGTGATGGAGATTCGGGGGGCGGCGACCGGGGCTTGATCCATGTCTTTCCAGACCGGGTTTGGGAAGCAGAAGCTGCGGGTCAATCTCCGGCCGGAGAGGGTGACGACCGGTGTGACGCTGCTGGCGGCGGGGATCATGGCGGTCCATGCCCTGGCGTTGCAGGCTTTGCCCGACGATGCCTTTATCTCGTTCCGTTATGCCCTCAACCTGGCGCGGGGATACGGCCCGGTGTTCAACCCCGGCCAGCCGGTGGAGGGCTACACCTCACCCCTTTGGGTTTTCACCCTGGGAGGGTTGGGGGCGGTGGGCCTGCCCATCGTCCGGGTGGCCGTCGTTCTGAGTCTGGCGGCGGCCTTGCTGACGGTTATCCTGTTGCCCTCCTTTTCGGCCTCGCTGGGCCTGCGGCTCTACGGATTGGATGCCCTCTTGCTGGCGTTCAACACCAGCTACGCCGTTTGGGCAGGGGCGGCGATGGAGATGGTCCCCTTTGGCCTGTTGCTCATCCTCACGACATGGGCTTTTCTGCGCGAAGGGCCTCCTTTGCTCACGGGATTGCTCTTTGCTTTGTTGACCCTCCTGCGGCCCGAAGGGGCGTTGTTCGCCGTGCTCGCCCTGTTCTTTTGCGCCGTGGACGGCCTACGCGGCAGGGAAGAGAGCCGACGGCGGTTTTGGAAGTTGGGTGTGGGCTTTGTCCTACCGGTGGGCCTCCATTTGGCCTGGCGGTTGGCCTACTACGGCTACCCTTTGCCCAACACCTTTTACGCCAAAGTGGGATGGAGCCTGGCCCAATTGGAGCGGGGTTTACGTTACGTCGCCGGAGCGGCGGTGCAGTACCTCTTTTCCCTCACCATCCCCCTGGTGCTGGCCCTGTTCCGGCCCTTTGGTCGCCGCTGGGCCTATCTGACGGTAGGGCTGGGGTTGTACCTGCTCTACTTGAGCCTTGTCGGCGGCGATTGGATGGTCAGTTACCGTTTACTGGTCCCGGTATTGCCCCTGGCTACGGTGTTGGCCGCCTACGGATGGATGGAAACTTGGCGGCGCGTGCGCTCTAGGGTCTCTCCCCGAAAGGCAATTGCACTGGCCGCCGCCGGGCTGCTGATCGTTCCCGCCGCGGCCCGGTCTTCGTTCACCGTCGATCCGGAGCAACCCTGGGTGCGCGACGCCCGCCCCATTGCCGATTGGCTCAACGCCCACTGCCCCGCCGGTAAGAAGCTGGCCGTCTTTGCTGCCGGTGCTCTGCCCTTCTACGCTCCCGACTTTGAGATCGTGGACATGTTCGGCCTCAACGACGTTGAGATCGCCCACCTTGCCGCCCCCGGCATGGGCAGCGGTTACGCCGGTCACGAAAAGTTTGACACCGACCTGGTCCTGGCCCGTGAGCCGGATATGTTCATCTTCCAACCGGTGCTTGGGGAACGCCCCATCACCCAGGCAGGCGAATGGCGGGAGGGAGGCTTGGGCCACCTGGTGCGCCAGTTCACCGATGACATTGCCTTCTGGGCCGAACACTCAACCCAGTCGGTCCCCATGCCCGATGGCCGTTACTTCAATTTCGTGATCAAAAACCCCTACTTCTGTTGGTAGAGATATGGGGTTAGGCCAGGATATTCCGGGCAATGACCAACCGTTGGATCTCGCTTGTCCCCTCGTAAATCTCGGTGATTTTGGCGTCGCGGAAATAACGCTCCACCGGATATTCCTTGCTGTAGCCGTTGCCGCCAAAGATCTGCACCGCTTTGGTCGTGACCCACATGGCCGTTTCGGAAGCAAAGAGTTTCGCCATGGCCGCCGGTAAGGTGTAGCGGGCGCCGGTCTTTTTCGCCTCCTCCTTGGCCAAAGCAGCCTGGTAGGTCAGCAACCGGGATGCTTCAATGCGGGTCTTCATATCGGCCAACATCCACTGGATGGCCTGGAAGTTGGCGATGGGCTGACCGAACTGTTCCCGTTCTTTGGCGTAATCGCGGGCGGCCTCATAGGCGGCTTCGGCAATGCCGATGGCCTGTGAGGCGATACCGATGCGTCCTGCATCCAGGATGGAGAGGGCGATCTTGAACCCTTGACCTTCTTCGCCCAGACGGTGCCAGGCGGGCAGGCGATAATTTTCAAAGATCAGCTCAGACGTATGGGAAGCCCGGATGCCCAGTTTAGGCTCCACCTTGCCCGGCGAAAATCCGGGCAGTTTGGTATCTACCACAAAGGCCGAAATGCCCCGGTGACCTTTGCTCTTGTCGGTGACGGCAAAGAGGATGATGTAATCGGCGTTGGGACCGCTTGTCACCCAGGCTTTGGTCCCGTTGATGACATATTCGTCGGTGGCGGGATCGTATTCGGCGGAGCACCGCATGTTGGCCGGATCGGAACCGGCCTGGGGTTCCGTCAGGGAGTAGGCCCCCAGTTTCTCGCCGCTGGCCAAAGGGATCAGGAACTCCTGTTTTTGTCGTTCTGTGCCAAAATGGTACAGGCCGTGGCAGACCAGTGAGTTGTTGACCGACATGATGACGCCGTGGGAAGCACAGACTTTGGAAATCTCGATCATGGCCAAGACGTAACTCAAGGTGTCCATGCCGGTCCCACCGTACTCTTCGGGGATCTCAATACCCATGAAGCCCAGCTCTCCCATCTTTTTGACCGTCTCGGTGGGAAAGCGGCCCTCCTCATCAATCTCGGCGGCGATGGGCGCGATCTCTTTTTGGGCAAAGTCGCGGGCCATATCGCGGATCAGTTTGTGTTCTTCGCTCAGTTGCAGGTCCATCCTTGTTCCTCCTTCATTCCTTATCATCGTCGTAACGCCGTAGGTAGCCCAACGCTTTGTTCCTCGTGCCGTCCATGATCACCTCCAGGAATCGCCCCTGGGCGGCAGCGGGCACGTCAATCACCCGCACGTAGCGGGCATAGTCGGCCCAATCGGGCAGCAAGTCGGGCAGGATGTTGGGCGATTCGCGGAAAAAGGCCCAATTGAACACATTGTCCCCCTGGTCGGGGTAGAGGGCCAAGGGATAGATTTCGGCTTCCACCAGGTCTTGGAAAAAGTGGGTTCCGTAGGAGACTTCGGGTGCCGATTCGCCGTCCGATAGACCGATTTCTATCAGCATGGCGGTATTGTAGATGTCGGCGTAACTTACTTTGACGCCCAGGTTCAAGTTGGTGCTGCCCCATCGTCCCGGCCCCATCAGGACAAAGCGTTTGCGTTCCAGGATCTGGTTCAGCCGCCCCACCAACCGTGCGATCTGAAGCCGCGTTGTCTCATCGGGGATGCTGTCATAGGCTTCCGGGTCCACAAAGACGACGTGGTGGATGCGTTGCACCTTCCCCTGGGGAACCAAACGGTCGGCGGTGAACAGGATGTCTTTGGGAGCAACGGTGGCGGGAAGGTGCACCCTTTCGCCGGATTCGCGGCTGGCCTGGGGGCGGCATTGTAGGATGTGGATGCGAAAATCCGGCTCCGGGTAACCGGGTAGGATGTCGGCGGTGAACTCAATGTCTACATGACGGCCGAAGCGTTGAGCCACCGTCTGCAGAATGGATTTCATCAAGGGGACAAAGGATGTTTTGGTTAGCAAGCCATCAAACGTCAGCACCAGATCGCGGGAGGAGATGGTGGGATCGTAGGCCGGGGGCGGTTGCAAGTAGTCGCCGTGATCCACAGAGACCAGCAGTCGGGCCGAGGGAAAGTCCATGCTCAGCAGCTCGGCGACGGGACGGGTTTGGAATTCGTTTTCGGCCAGATTGATCACATCGGCAAAGTGTTGGGAATAGCGGCGAATGCGATCTGCCCTTACTTCGGGGCGTAGGTGGGGGTGGCTGAGGGCCACCATACGCGGGTAATCGTTGGGAACACGGTCCACGGCGCGGGTCCCCAGCCCCAGGACCAGCCGTAGGAAGCCGTCCTCGGCCCGGATCTTGGTTGTCCAGCGGAAGGGGTTATGGCTGAAGGCCACACCGGCCAGGGTAGGGAAAAAGAAGTCGCCGTGGCGTTCTCCCTGGACTTCTTGCAAGAGGATGGCCATCCGTTCGTCAAAATCGAGTAGCCCCATCTGCTGTCGGTAAAACAGGGCATCGGGGCTGAACACGCTGGCGTAGACCTGGGCGATGGCCTGCAACAAGGCGTCCAGGTTCTCCTGAGGTGTCCCCTGGTTGGGACAGAAGAAGCTATCATACTTGCCGGCAAAGGAAGTGCCGACGCTGTCTTCCAGGAGGCTGGAGGAGCGGACGATGAGAGGGCGGTTCCCCACCCGGTCCAGGATGCCGCGCAGCCCTTCCACGATTTCATCGGGGAAATGCCCGGCGAGGAACTGGCGGCGCAGGTCGCCGTAGCTGGCGGCGATCTCCTCGCGGGAGAGGTACTTCTGGTTGTGAAAGTGATGCAGATTGTTCTGGGACATAAAGTCATACATGACATCGGCCCCGATGAAATAGGATTCGGGGATAACGATGCGGCTTTTGAGGTCTATTTCCTCGTTGGCTTCCGGCAGGCTGAGGATTTTGTAGGCCAGCATCATGCCTGCCGCCTTGCCCCCGATCTTGCCCCGTCCGATACGGCGTTGGCGGATGGCCTTTAGGTCTTCAATGGTGAACAGCTGCTTGGCAACGCCTACGAAATCCAGCTGATCGCTGATCAGCCCTTTGGTCAAGACAACGACGATCTCTTGCAGGTGATGTTTGACCTTGGCCCGCTGCTCCGGGGGCAGGGCTTCATAGGCTTCGCCCTGCGCAAAGAGCATGTCCCAGGGGGCCAATTCGGGGTTGAAGGTAAGAAGCACATCTTCCGGGGGAATCCGTTTTGCCAGCACATCGCGGACGATGTTTTCAAAGACCTCATGGGGCACGTTATGGGCAAAGTAGAAATCGGTCAGGTAATCGCGAAAGTGGGCCAATCGCCGCTGCCAGACATCGGCGGATTCTTGGGCGTAAGGGTCGGTCAATCCCTCTCGCTTTTGGGAAAGGATGGCTTTGTGTTTGACTTCACGCTCCAGATCGCTGGGGGAGATGATCCCCCGCCGGTACAGTTCATTGCGCATCCGTTCGCGGATGCGGGGGGCCAAAATGGGATATTGGCTGATCTCCAAATAGAGGGCCAGAACTTTGGGGAGGGCATCCGCCTCAAATGGTGCCATGGATGACTCCTTCCGCTAAAAAAATAGCACCACCGTAGCGATGGTGCATGTCATGGCGCTGCATTAGGAAAGTAGCGGATACGGGATTCGAACCCGTGTCTCTGCCTTGAGAGGGCAGTATCCTAGGCCTCTAGACGAATCCGCCATGGTGCTCACCGCCCGCTATTCTACCAGCAGGGCGGAAAATTGTCAAAACCGAGCCGGTGGTAGGCTTGAGGTGGTCGGCGGAGGCCTCAGGCGCGGGCTTGCCGGAAACTTGGCGTTCGGCGCGACTTCAAGTATAATGCTGCCAACCCAGGGAGGAGAAGACCTGTGTTCAGACGCTCAAAAAAGATCAGAGATAGTTTGACCAAGACGCGACGGTCATTTTTCGGTCAGATCGTCGGTCTGCTTTCCGGCGGCGAGATCACGGAGGAGACCTGGGAGGACCTGGAAGCCTTGCTGGTCCAGGCCGATGTCGGAGTGCAGACCACAATGACCATCGTGGACAACCTGCGGGCACAGGTCGCCAGAGGCAAGGTGCGCAACGCCGACCAACTCCAAGATCTCCTCAAAAAGGAGCTCCTGGCCCTGCTGGGGGATCCGCCGCCGATGCAAATTGATGAACCCCGCCTGCTGACGGTGGTGCTCATCGTCGGCGTCAACGGCTCCGGCAAGACGACGACCATTGCCAAACTGGCCAAATATTACAAAGAGCGGGGGCGCAAGGTGTTGCTCTGCGCCGCCGATACCTTCCGGGCGGCGGCCATTGATCAGCTCAAAATCTGGGGGGAACGGGTGGGCGTTCCGGTCATCGCCCATCAGCCGGGGGCCGACCCAGGAGCCGTCGTCTATGATTCCATCCGGGCCAGCCAGAGCCGCAAGGCCGACCTTCTCATCATAGACACTGCGGGCCGCCTGCACACCAAGTACAACCTGATGGAGGAGTTGCGCAAGGTGCACGGTGTGGCTTCCAAGCGCGTACACCAGGCTCCCCATGAGACGCTGTTGGTGCTGGATGCGACAACGGGGCAAAACGCCCTTTCCCAAGCCCGCTATTTCAAAGAAGCGGTGGACGTTACCGGCGTTGTCGTTGCCAAACTGGACGGCACGGCCAAAGGCGGTGTGGTTTTCGCCATAGCCCAGGAGTTGGGGCTGCCGGTGAGGTTTATCGGCACCGGCGAGGGGGTAGACGATCTGACCGAATTTGATGCCGAAGCCTTTGTGGAAGGGCTGTTTGACTAGATGTAAAGGTTGTCAGAAGGCGACCGGAGGCGGTGTGCTTGCGTGTCGCTTTTTTTGTGATACAGATCTCCGATATGCGAGGTTGTAATGGAAGAATTACAGAGCAAGTTGACCGAGCTAGACGAACGAATCAAAGAAATTCAGGTGCGTCTTTGACCTGCCGGGCAAAGAGCTGCAGATCCGGAAGCTGGAAGAAACCGCTGCCTCCCCCGGCTTTTGGGATGACCCGGCCAGGGCACAGGCAGCCATGCAGAACCTTGCCGATCTCAAGGGCGAAGTAGAGCGTTGGCGTGGCCTGCAGAGCCGGGTAGCCGACGCCCGGGAACTGCTGGAATTGGCCCAAGCTGATGGGGACGAGAGCCTGGCCGCCGAGATCGCGGCAGAGGTGGCCCTCCTTGAGGAGGAACTGGCCCGTCTGGAATTTGAAATGATCCTCTCCGGCCCCCATGACCGTGGCCCGGCTATTTTAGCCCTCCACGCGGGGGCAGGTGGGACCGATGCCCAGCACTTTACCGAGATGCTGTTGCGCATGTACCTTCGCTGGGCAGAAAAGCGAGGATTTCACACCGAGATTCTGGATGCATTGCGGGGGTCGGAGGCGGGATACAAAAGTGTGACCGTCAGCGTGGACGGGCCGTACGCTTACGGCTACCTCAAGGCGGAGCGGGGAGTCCACCGTTTGGTGCGCCTTTCGCCCTTTGATGAGGCCCATCGCCGTCACACTTCCTTCACCCTCGTAGAGGTCTGGCCGGACATTGCAGACGACATTGAAGTCACGATCAACCCCGATGACCTAAAGATTGATGTGTTCAAGGCGTCGGGTGCGGGGGGACAGCACGTGCAAAAGAACGCGACGGCGGTACGCATCACCCACCTGCCGACCGGCATCGTCGTCTCTTGCCAAAACGAGCGTTCCCAAATGCAAAACAGAGAAACGGCAATGAAGATCCTGCGGGCCAGGCTTTATGACCTGGAGCAGCAACGGCTGGCAGAAGAGCAGGCAGAGCTCAAGGGCGAACATGTTTCGGCGGGTTGGGGGAACCAGATCCGCTCCTATGTCTTGCACCCCTATCACATGGTCAAGGACCTGCGGACGGGCTATGAAACGGGCAACACAACCGCCGTTCTGGACGGCGAAATCCAGGGGTTCATTGATGCCTATCTGCAATCAACCATTGGGGCGAGCTAGACGGCATTGTGCCAAAGGTGCGCGGGCGTTGGGGCCTGCGCCACGATAAGGAGAAAGCGAAATGGGACAACGATACAACTTTTTGCTGGCCGGTGTCGGCGGGCAGGGGACCATTTTGGCCAGCAACGTCTTGGCCGAGGTAGGGTTGGCGGCGGGCTATGACGTGAAAAAGTCAGAAGTCCACGGCATGGCCCAGCGGGGGGGAAGCGTCAACACCCATGTCCGCTGGGATGCGGAAAAGGTCTATTCGCCTCTGGTGGGGCGGGGCGAAGCCGACATTTTGTTGGTCTTTGAACGGGCCGAGGCGCTGCGCTATGCCGATTTTCTCAGGCCGGGTGGTGTGGCAATCGTCAATGACCATACCATTGAACCGATCACCGTGACATCGGGCGGGGCGCACTATCCAACCGATGAGGAACTGCGGGCCGTCCTCTCCTCTCTGACCGAGCGGTTCTACCTGATCCCCGGCACGGCCGTTGCCCAGGAGTTGGGCAATGCCCGCGCTGCCAACGTGGTGCTGCTGGGCGCGTTCTCAACCTTTGTGGATGTGCCGCCGGAGACCTGGCTGCAGGTCATTGAAGGCCGGGTCCCGCCCAAATATGTGGAGCTGAACCGACAGGCGTTCCTGCGCGGGCGGGAGACGGTTTCCTGAGGGGCAGCTAGCACCGCTCCGGTCTTCATGTCAGGGTGTGCAACGCCCTTTCTAGGTCGGCGATGATGTCGGCTGCATCCTCAATGCCTACGCTGAGGCGCACAAGTCCGTCCCCGATGCCCAGGGTGGCCCGCACTTCCGGCGCAACCTGGCGATGAGAGGAATGGGCCGGGTAGAGGATCAGGCTGTAAACATCGCCCAGGGTGGTGGCCGGCAAGATCAGATTGAGGGCTTCCATAAAACGAAAGGCATCACTTTGGGTGGCGTCGCGTAGGACGAAGCTCAACATGCCGCCGAAACCGCGCCCGCCGAAGAGACGGGCGGCAACCTCGTGTTGGGGATGGATGTCCAAACCGGGGTAGTGGACGGCGGAGATCTTCTCTTGACCGCTCAGCCAACGGGCCACGGTTATGGCATTGGCACAGTGCCTCTCCATCCGCAGGGGGAGCGTTTTGAGGCCACGCAAGGCGAGCCATGCTTCCTGGGGAGCCGGATTGGCCCCCAGGAGTTTTTGTTGCTCCCGCAGGGCATATGCCCGTTCCGCCGAGCAGGCCACGACCCCGGCCATCAGGTCCCCATGGCCGCCGAGATATTTTGTGGCCGAATGGAGGACATAATCTGCCCCTCGGTCTAGAGGACGAAACAGATAGGGTGTGGCGAAGGTGTTGTCCACAATGAGTGCTGCACCGGCCCGGTGGGCTATCTCGGCCAGGGCGGGTACATCGGCCACCTTCATCAAAGGGTTGGAGACGATCTCGCATAGGAGGGCCGTCGGTCGTTCTTCCTCCACCGCTTCGGCCACCTCCGTCAGATCGGCAATATCTACGAACCGGACGCGTACCCCCATCTCGCCGAGGAGGGTATCCAAGAGGGCATAGGTCGCGCCGTAGACATCGGCGGCGGCGACAACGGCGCTCCCGGCCCGCACACCGGCCCCCAACAAGGCGGCATGGACGGCGGCCATGCCCGAAGCATAGGCTACTGCCTCTTCCGCTCCCTCCAACGCGGCGACGGCTTGCTCAAAGGCATGGACGGTAGGGCTGCCGTAGCGGGGGTAAACGTAGCCCTGTCGTTGGCCCCCAAAAATGGCATCCAAAGTCTCCATGTCATCGTAAAGGTACCCCACCGAATGATAAACCGCCGTGCTGACCGGTGTGAAATCGGGGCGAGGTCCCCGCTCGCCGGCGTGGACGGCCAGAGTGTAAATACTTGGCATGGTATGTCTGCCCTCCTCCGTGCTGCCGGTATTATAACACCCCCTACCGGGGAGTCAAAGTAAAGGGAAGCCGGCCCGGTAAAAAGAGAACTCGCAGAAAATAGCGGTTGAAACCGCCCCTGGCGGGCCGTTGGCCGACCGCCCGCCTATGCGTGCGCGCCTGCCATGCAGGCGGAAACCCGGCCGCAGGCCCGAAAGGAGCGACTTGAGTCGCCACTTGCAGGTCATGGTGAAGTGCATCTTCTGGTCGCAAGATCTTTGCAGTTGTCCGAGGGCAACCCCGGTGTGCATCCTGCCGCATGAAGGGGAGATCTAGCCGATGCTTGGATTGTCGGTCAAGTTGACAAAGAGCACACCCTCGGTTACAATCCCTCCGCTTTTGAGAGAAACAGCCTGTGTGTGAGGAGAAATGGTATGGCTCGGATCGTCGGCATTGCGCCCCATGGCGGGCAGCTGATCAATCGCGTGCTGCGCGGCGCCCTGCGAGAAGCGGCCGTGGAGCGGGCGGCATCTTTCCCCCAGGTGCAGCTGACCCCCATGGCCGTTTCCGATTTGGAGCTGATCGCCGTCGGTGCGTATAGTCCCCTGACCGGGTTCATGACCAAAGAGGATTACGACAGTGTCATCGACACCATGCACCTGGCCAACGGCTTGGCATGGACCATTCCCGTCACCTTACCGGTGGATGATGAAACCGCTGCCAACCTGAAGGAGGGCGATGAGGTAGCCCTGATGGACGGCGATTACCTGATGGGGGTGATGACCATCGCCGAAAAGTTCCCGGCGGACAAGGAACGAGAAGCCCGTGAAGTCTATCGCACTACGGAGGATGCGCATCCCGGTGTGGCCCGCCTTTACCGACAGGGCGATTGGCTGCTGGGCGGCGAGGTGTTCATGCTCAACGGCCCCAAAAACGCCGAGTTCCCCGAATTGCGCCACGAACCGGCCCAAACGCGGCGCATGTTCGCTTCCCGCGGATGGCGGCGCATTGTCGCCTTCCAGACGCGCAATCCTATCCACCGCGCCCACGAATATATCCAAAAGACGGCGTTAGAGATCGTGGACGGCCTCTTCCTCCATCCCCTGGTGGGTGAGACCAAAGCCGATGACATCCCTGCCGATGTGCGCATTGAGAGTTACCGTGCCATCCTGCGCGATTATTACCCCGCCGACCGGGTGCTGCTGGGCGTCTTTCCGGCGGCCATGCGTTACGCCGGCCCCCGCGAAGCCGTCTTTCATGCCATTGCCCGCAAAAATTACGGTTGCACCCATTTCATCGTGGGGCGCGATCATGCCGGGGTGGGCAATTATTACGGGACCTACGATGCTCATCACATTTTTGATGAATTCGAACCGGGTGAGCTGGGCATTACCCCTCTCTTTTTTGACTATGCCTTCTACTGCCGCAAGTGCGGCGCGGTGGTCAGCGCCAAGACCTGCCCTCACGGCCCGGAGGATTGGGTGTACTTGAGCGGAACCCAGGTGCGCGAAATGCTGGAACGGGGCGAGATGTTGCCGGAGGAATTCACCCGCCCCGAAGTTTCCCGGATTTTGATGGAGGGCATCCGGGCCAAGAAGGGGCAAGGAGCATGAAGGTTTTTGTCATCGGTCTTGACTGCGCCGAACCATCGTTGGTGTTTGACCGTTGGCGCGATGATCTGCCCAACCTACGCCGTCTGATGGAAGGCGGGACTTATGGCGAACTGACCAGCTCCATCCCGGCCATCACCGTCCCTGCTTGGGCTTCCATGCTCAGCAGTCGAGACCCCGGTCAGCTGGGGTTCTACGGGTTTCGCAACCGGGCCGATTTCAGCTACGAACGGATGACCATTGCCACGGCCAACAAGGTCAAAGCCGACCGGGTGTGGGATGTT
Organism: uncultured Anaerolineaceae bacterium; assembly: GCA_964593865.1. Taxonomy (GTDB): domain Bacteria; phylum Chloroflexota; class Anaerolineae; order JAAYZQ01; family JAAYZQ01; genus CAZQKE01. Next base: position 18,246 of record CAZQKE010000097.1, read on the forward strand.
CTTTCGCGGGCAGGCAAACGGGTGATCGTCCACGGTGTGCCCCAAACCTACCCGGTCAAGCCGGTCAACGGCCTGATGATCTCCAGCTTCCTCACGCCCAGCACCTACAGCACATTCACCTACCCGGCTTCGCTCAAGGATGAGATCGCCCAAGTGGTAGGCGGCGAATATCTGTTTGATGTGCCCAACTTTCGCACCGAAGACAAGGCACAACTGTTGGATCAGATCTACCGCCTGGCCGACCAGCATCACACCCTCATCAAGCACCTGATGACCGGTCGGCGGTGGGATTTCTTTATGCATGTAGATATGGGCGTGGACCGCATCCACCACGGCTTTTGGAAGTACTTTGATGAACGTCATCCCCTTTATGAGCCGGGCAATCCCTTTGAGGACGCCATCCACGATTACTATGTCCACATAGACGCCCAGATCGGCGAGCGGCTGGCCTTGCTGGATGATGACACGGCGGTTTTGGTCGTTTCCGACCACGGCGGGCAGCCGATGATGGGCGGCATCTGCTTCAACGAATGGTTGAAACAGGAAGGTTATTTAACGCTGGAGTACCAGCCGGAAGGCATCGTCCCTTTGGAAAAATGTGAGGTGGATTGGAGCCGGACGGTGGCCTGGGGGTCGGGCGGTTACTATGCCCGCTTGTTCCTCAACGTCAAAGGCCGAGAACCGGAAGGGGTGATCGCTCCCTCCGACTACGAATCGGTCCGCGATGAACTGGCCGCCAAGATCGCGGCCATCGCCGATCCGGAGGGCAACAATATCGGCTCGGTGGCCTACAAGCCGGAGGAGATCTACCGGGAGGTGAACAACATCGCCCCCGATCTGATCGTTTACTTTGGTGGCCTGCGCTGGCGATCCGTAGGCAGTTTGGGGCTAAACCGCATCCATACCTTTGAAAACGACATCGGCCCCGATGATGCCAATCATGCTCAACAGGGGCTGTACATCTATTACCATCCCCGTAGGCCCGGTGCGGGGCGCGGCCCCCGTCGCCACCTGATGGATGTGGCTCCTACCGTGCTGGACCTGTTGGATGTGCCCATCCCGCCGGGGATGCAAGGTCGGGTGATCCAATGACCGATGGGTAGGGTAACGATTACAATTTGCCGATTGAGGGGAAAGATGGAGCAAAAAGGAGTAACCGTTTGGTTTACCGGGATGTCGGGAGCAGGCAAGACGGCGTTGGCCTTGCGTTTAGAAGAGGAATTGCGGCGTCGTGGGTTGAAGGTGGAGCGGTTGGACGGCGACATCGTGCGCCAAAGCCTGACCCGCGATCTGGGTTTCAGCAAAGAGGACCGGGACAAAAATATCGAACGGGTGACGTTCGTCGCCAAGCTGCTAACGCGCAACGGTGTGGCCGTTCTCTGTTCCTTTATCTCCCCTTACCGTGAGGTGCGGGCCAGGGCAAGGAAGGAGATCGGAAATTTTGTAGAAGTGTATTGCTATGCTCCCCTGGAAACCCTCATAGAGCGGGATGTGAAGGGGTTGTACAAAAAGGCCCTGGCCGGGGAGATTGAGAACTTTACCGGCATCTCCGACCCTTACGAAGAGCCGGAAAACCCGGAAGTGATGATCGATTCCAGCAAGGAGACCGTTGAGGAAAGCCTGGCCAAGGTCCTGCGCAAGCTGGAGGAGCTGGGCTATGTGCCGCCTTCGCCTGCCGAGGAAGAGGTGTACACCGCAGATGAGGAGGCCGAGATAGAGGCCCGCCTGGCAGCGTTAGGGTACTTGTGAGGTGAGGGAGTGCGATGCGACGGGCTTGGGGCGGAATAACAGCGTCCTTGTTTCTGCTCCTCGCCGCTTGCGCGGCTACGCCGTTGCCGACGGGGATCGGAGCGACACCGTCTCCCGCACCGATCACAGCCACCACCGCCGTTCCTCCCGGTCCGTCGGCGGCCATCCCTGCTTGGATTTGGAACGCCCGCCTGGCCACCGCCCCCGCCACCGATTGGGAGGAGTGGACCGACCAGGTGGATACCGCCGTAGCCAACGGCGCCACCGTCATCCTGGGTTGGGACCGCTTCCAGGGGACCGAATGGCAGACCCTTTACGAACCGGCCCTCTCCGCAGCCCTGGCCGAGACCGACCAGCGCGCCCGCTGGATCCACCAGAACCACCCCGGCGTGCGCTACATCATCTACATGGCCCCCCTGGAGGCCACCATCGAAGGGGTGGACAACGATGAGGACGGCCGGGTAGATCCCGATCAGGAGGAGCGCAGCCTGGCCCTCCAGCACCCCGATTGGGCGCAGACCGGCCTGGACGGTCGTCGGGCGGTTTTTTACGGCAGCCTGCCCGATATGCCCTTCTGGGTATGCTCCACCTGTGAGGACGTGTGGCTGACCCCGGCCAACGCCGAATTTCGCGCCCTGGTGGTGGAACAGTTCCGCCGCCTGGCCGCCGAAACGGAGCTGGACGGCGTCTGGCACGATGTCCCTTTCCTGATGGGGGGCTACTTTGGCGAAGGCTGGCCGGAGGGCCAGTTCCCCGACGTGGGGCCGGAGGCCCGCGCTCGGTTCACCGCCGACACCGGCTACAGCCTGCCGGAACCACCCCTGACCGCCGATTGGGACGACCCGGCTTGGCAGCGGTTCGTCGCTTGGCGATACGATCTCATCAACGGCTACCTGGCCGAGGTGCGGGCTGCCGTATCCGCCGAAAACCCCGACTTTGCCTTCATCCCCGAAAGCTCCGTTGGGTTCGACGCCATGCTCACCCAGTTGGCCGCCAGCCCCGTGGACCTGCCCGCTTTTTCCCACACCACGGCCCATGAACTGGGCGGCACGGAGCGTCCGGTGCAATACTACACCTGGTTGCACTTTCTGGCTACGCTGCAAGCCTGGCGTCACCTGGACCTGGCCCACGGCGAACCTTCCTGGCTGCTCTCCTACGTGGAAGCCGGGCACGCCGATACCCGCGATCTGGCCCGCCTGCACGCCGCCGCCACCGAACTTTCCGGCTTTCGCACCCTGACTTCCGGCGATGAGGGCATGACCGCCGTCGTGGACGAGGCCCTCTACCGCGACCTGTACACTTGGCTGGCCCAGAACAACCCCCTGGCCGACCCGACCTTGCGCCCGGCGGCCAACATCGCCGTCGTCTTTTCCCAACAGACCCTTGATTTCGTCGGGCGCGGCGATTGGGAGACCGACTACGCCGCCGATTTCGCCGGAACACTGATGCTCCTCCTGGAAAGCCACATCCCCTTCCAGGTCATCGCCGACGACGACCTGACACCCCTGAACGACTTTCAGGCTGCCATCCTGCCGGGGGTGGAGTGCCTGAGCGACGCCCAGGCGGAGCAAGTCCGCGCCTATGTGAACGGTGGCGGGCGGCTGTTGGCCACCGGCTACGCCTCGCGGCGGGATGAATACGGCAACGAGCGCACCGAGCTGGCCCTGGCCGACGTTTTCGGCACAACCCTGGCCGAGATCACCGAGGATGAAAGCGTGGTCCACGAAAACGCCTATGGCGACGGCTATGCCGTCCTTTCCCCGGAACCCCATGAGCTGTGGTACTACTGGGAGGCCGATCCGGAGGGTACAAACGCCAACCCCGCCGCTGCCGAAGACGAACGGGCCACCTTTTTGAACCTGTTGGGGCGGCTCAACGTGGATCCCGGCTTGCAGACCGACGCCCCCCGCCAGGTGATCCTGTTGCCCTATCGGACGGCAGGGGGGAAAATCCAGATAGGTGTCGTCAACCTGGTAGGGGTGGATGCGACCAATGCCGTCCCCGTCCCCCAGACCGTGAGGGTACAGATCGGTGGGGTGGCGGAGGACGTAACCGTCGTCTGGGCGGAGATTTTCAAACCGGCAGTCGGCTTGGAAGTGCAAGGGGACTTGGCCGTTGTCCTCAATGTGGACATCGGAGGGTTGCTGACGATACAAGATCGGACGGTTGCCCGTACAATCTATCTGCCCTTGATCGCCGAATCGGGGGCGCGGCATTGAGGGCGGTGGATACGATTGCTGCGCTGGTTGTCCTACCTGTCTCTTTGCGTCTTGACAATTCTCCTGTTTGCGTATACAATACGAGCGTTCGCTGTTGGCCGGGAGGCGGCATCGTCGCCGCCACAAAACTTTGGCCTCTGCACCGAGGAGGAAAAACAGGATGCCATTGCTGGAAGTGAAAAACCTCAAGACCCAGTTCTTCACCGAGGATGGCGTAGTCAAGGCGGTTGACGGCGTCTCCTTCTATGTGGACAAAGGGGAAACATTGGGGATCGTAGGGGAAAGCGGCTGTGGCAAAAGCGTCAGCGTGCTTTCGATCATGCGTCTCATCCCCCAGCCACCGGGCAAGATTGTAGACGGCGAAGTCATCTTTGAAGGGCAAAACCTTCTGGAGCTGAGCGACGATGAAATCCGCCAGATCCGGGGCAACAAGATTGCCATGATCTTCCAGGACCCGATGACCTCTTTGAACCCCGTGCTGACCATCGGGCGGCAGATCGGCGAAGCCCTAGAGCTGCATATGGGCATGAGCAAGCAAGAAGCCCGCGCACGGACGGCGGAGCTGCTGAAGATGGTGGGCATCCCGGAGGCGGAAAGGCGTTTGGATGACTATCCCCACCAGTTCTCCGGCGGGATGCGCCAGCGGGCTATGATCGCCATGGGGCTGGCTTGTAACCCCCAGTTGCTCATCGCCGATGAACCGACCACTGCGCTGGATGTGACCATCCAGGCCCAGATTGTAGACCTGGTCAAGCGATTGCGCGATGAAATCGGTATGGCCGTCATCTGGATCACCCACGATCTGGGTGTCATTGCCGGGTTGGCCGACCGGATGATGGTCATGTACGCCGGGCATGTCGTAGAGGAAGCCCCGGTCAAGGAACTGTACGCCGATCCCCGCCATCCCTACACCATCGGCCTCCTCGGTTCCCTGCCGCGTTTGGATGAAATCCGTGAGGAGCGGCTGACCTCCATCGAGGGCTTGCCGCCGGACCTGATCTCGCCGCCGCCGGGCTGCCCCTTTGAGCCGCGTTGCGTCTATGCCATTGAGAAGTGCAAGACGGAGCGTCCTCCCCTGGCTCCCGTTGGGCCGCGTCATACCATCGCCTGCTGGGTGGACGTGACGTTGGCGTGATGCGCAGTTGCCTGTTGCACGGCTTGCAATCACAATCAAGGATTAGGGTATCGGCATGACAGAAAATGGAGTACTGGTCAAGGTACGCAATCTCAAGATGCACTTTCCCATCACCCAGGGCATCATCATTCAGCGCAAAGTAGGCGCGATCCGGGCTGTGGACGGCGTCACTTTTGACATCAGACGCGGCGAAACCTTGGGGCTGGTGGGCGAATCGGGGTGCGGCAAGTCCACCACCGGGCGGGCCATCCTGCAACTCTACCGGCCGACCGCCGGTGAAGTCTTTTTTGAGGATGTCAACCTCACCAAAATTAAAGGGGAGAGATTGCGCCGGATGCGCCGCCGGATGCAAATGATCTTCCAGGACCCCTATGCTTCCCTCAACCCGCGCATGACCGTGGGTAACATCATCGGCGAGCCGTTGGTCGTTCACAACATTGCCAAAGGCAAAGAGCGGCAGGAGCGGGTGCAGGAACTGCTCAGGACGGTGGGCCTCAATCCCTATTTTGTCAATCGCTACCCCCATGAATTTTCGGGAGGGCAACGGCAGCGGATCGGCATTGCCCGTGCCTTGGCCGTGCAACCCGAATTCATCATCTGTGATGAGCCGATCTCTGCCCTGGACGTGTCCATCCAGGCCCAGATCATCAACCTTTTGGAGGACCTACAAGAAGAATACAATTTGACATATCTCTTTATCGCCCATGACCTTTCGGTTGTGCGCCACATTTCGGACCGGGTGGCCGTCATGTACCTGGGCAAGATCGTTGAGCTGACCAACCGCAAGGAACTGTATGATAACCCACTTCATCCGTATACCCAAGCACTCCTCTCCGCCGTCCCCATCCCCGACCCGGTGGTGGAAGAAAAGCGCAAACGGATCATCTTGGAGGGAGACGTACCCAGCCCGGCCAGCCCTCCGGTGGGGTGCAACTTTAACACCCGCTGTCCTCGTGTGATGGACATCTGCTACGAACAGGAACCCGATTTCGTCCAGGTGGGTGAGGACCACTACGCTGCCTGCTTCCTCCTCTCCGAACAGGCCATAAGCAGAGAGGATGAGAAATAAGTGCGTCAGGGCAGGTACATTATCGTGCCCGGTAAATTCGCCGCAGAGACGCCGGGGGCACGGGAGGGAGTAAAATCAAGTGGTTCTCGGCGGACTTGCCCTGCGGTAAGTGCGTTGGGCGGGGCTTGACTTGTAAACGAGATTGTGGTATAGTAGGCTTCGCGCCGAGTTTTACCTTCATAAGGCGGAAGTTTGCCTCCGAACAATCTCTGGAAAGGAGGTGATAGGCGGGAAAATTCCGATGGACAGGTTCCCCGCACCTGAAAGGTTCCAAGTGTGCGTCAGAGCAAATTCAGAATGAGGGAGGAGACAATGTTTGCTAGCAAAAAGTTGGCGATCCTTGTGATCTTGGTGATGATCGCCCCCTTGGTCTTGGCGGCCTGTGGCCCCACCCCCGAACCGGAGACCATCGTCAAGACGGTCGTGGTTGAGCAGACCAAGATTGTGGAAAAAGAAGGTGAAAAGGTCACCATCGTCGAGACGGTCGAAGTCACCGTTCCGCCGCCGACCGCTACCCCTGTACCGGAAGCCAAGCCGGTGGACTACAAGATCGCCCTCTTTGAGGACCCCGTTTCGACCAACTATTGGAACTACCTCGGCCCCGGCAGCTCCGTGTGGACCGCCTACATCCTGTCCGGGCACGCTGCTTCTCTGTATGGCCTTTCCGATCAGCGGTATCAGTTTATCCCGTCCCTGGCCAAAGAGATTGTGGACCCGGTGGACAACGGCGATGGCACTTGGAGCTTCACCATTCCGATGGTGGAAGATGCCAAGTGGAGCGACGGCGAACCTGTCACGGCCGAGGATGTCTGCTTCACCCACAACACCTGCAAGGACCTGCAGCTGACTCAGAATTGGCCCAACAGCTGCAAGCCGATGGGTGTTGAGGTAGACTGCGAAGTCGTGGACGAGTACACCGTCAAATACACCTTCCACGAAAAGCCCAGCCTGGGTACTTGGCAGGCCGGTGTGGCCATGGCTCCCATCCTGCCCAAGCACTACTGGCAGGAGACCGTGGACAAGGCCTATTCCTTCATTGAGGGCCTGGAAGAGCCGACCATCGAGCCGCCCAAGGATGCAGAGGGCAACGAGATTGACTGCTTCGCCGAGGAGCTGAGCGACGAAGACGCCGCCGCTTGCGAGCCCTACCTGGCCGAGTGGGAGCCTTACAACGAAGCCTTTGAGAATGCCCGCAAGACCCTCTACGAGGCCGATGGGACCGGTGCCGTCTCCTTTGGCGGCTATGTCACCACCAAGCTGGAGCCGGGGGCCTTTGCCCAGCGCGAGCAGAACCCCAACTACTACTTCAAGGGTGCCGAGATCATCGAGTACGAGGACGGCACCTGGATGCTCAAGCACCCCAACGGCACGGTCTATCAGCTGTACGGCGATGCCCAAGGCGAAGTAACCTTGAATTATACCAGCGGCCCCTATGCGCCCAACATCATCTTCTCCATCTACGGCTCCCAGGATGCTGCCTTCCTGGCCCTGGCCGATGGCGAAGTGGACTATGTGCTGAACCCGCTGGGCCTGTCCAAAGGCTTGGAAGAGCAGGCCAAGAAGGGTGAGGGCATCAAGACCTATGTCAACCCCGACTATGGCATGTACTACCTGGCCTTCAACATGCGCAAGAAACCCATGTCCTACTATGGCTTCCGCAAGGCCGTGGATGCCGTCATTGACAAGGAATTCGTGGTTGACAAGGTGTTGGGTGGGGTCGTCTTCCCCATGTACTCCACCATGCCGCCCGGCAACGAGTTCTGGTTCAACCCCGAAGCGGAAAAGAACGAATTCAAGGGCATGACCCGCGAGGAGCGCGTCAACGCCGCCGTTCAGATCCTGAAAGAAGAGGGTTGGAGCTGGACCAAAGAGCCTGCCTGGAACGAGGATAAGCAGGACGTGGATCCGGGTGAAGGGATCACCATGCCCGACGGCAACCCCATGCCCGAGCTGACCATCCTCGGCCCCGGCCCGGCCTATGACCCCCTGCGGGCGACCTTCAACCAGTGGATCAGCGAGTGGATGCGCGAGCTGGGGATGCCCGTCAAGTCTGAGCTGACCGGCTTCAACACCATCCTCGGCCCGGTGTTCATTGACGCCGACTTTGACATGTACATCCTGGGTTGGAGCCTGGGCAACGTGGCCTTCCCCGACTACTATGAAGCCTTCTGGGCCAGCTGGAACGACACCGCCACCACCGGCAACTACAACACCCCCGGCTTCAACAACGCCGAATACGACGAGTTGGTGAACAAGTTCATGTCCACCGCCGACCTGGAAGAAGCCCGCGACCTGGTCTTCCAGATGCAGATGCTGCTGGCCGACCAGCGGCCCTACATCTGCCTGTTCTACAAGCAGACCATCGACCTGGCCCGCGACAACCTCATCTTCCCCTACACCGAGCTTCTGGGTGGCATTGAGAGCGCGGCTGGCTTCCAGACCGATACCATCCCCTTGAGCAAGTAGCCGGGGCGATAGTACCGGTGAAACCGATACAGATGGGAGCGGGCAACGATTCGCCCGCTCCCATTTGATATACCACACAGGTTCTGTGGATCGTTGCGATACCGTAGCCACCTTGCCCTAAAGAGCCGGAGAGCACACGCCAGACCCTCGAATTGACCGCAAAGGTGCGAAAAAGATAGGCTTTCAGGTATCTGGACCGGGGTCTTGGCGTTCCGGGTTTTCCGAAAATTGGAAGGAGTCAAGATATGTGGATATACCTGGGCAAACGCTTCGTCCTGATGTTGTTCACCTTGCTTCTATTCCAGATCATCACCTATTTGTTGATGGATGCCCAACCGGGAGACGTGGCCGACCTCCTGACCATGAACCCCGACATCCCCCCCGGTGAAGTGCAACGCTTGCGCCAAGAACTGGGCTTGGACCGTCCTCCTGTGGAGCGGATGATAAACTGGATCGCCAATTTCTACCGCGGCAATCTGGGCGTCTCCTTTACAGAATATCCCCGCACCGTGTCGGACATCATCAAAGAGCGGTTGCCCCGCACCATCGTCCTCTTTGTCACGGCCAACGTCGTTGCTTTCTGGACGGGATTTGTCACCGGCAAGATATTGGCCTGGAAGAGGGGGACCGCCCTAGAATACGGTTCAACCATCGTCGGGGTGACATTGTACACCATCTTTCTGCCCTGGTTCGCCCTGATGATGATCTGGCTTTTTGCCGTTACCCTCGACTGGTTCCCGCCGGGCAAATTCATTGACCCGATGAAGTGGCTTACCGCCGAAGTGTCGACCAACTACATCTTCTTGCGGATCATCTACACGACCCTGGCTGCGCTCGTGTTCATCTTCCTATGCTTCCTCCTTTCCAATCGGATACCGCGTCGCTTCCGCTTCCCCCTTCGTCTGGGTAGCGTGGTCTTGGCCATTGCCGGTGTCCTGCTTTATTGGGCAACCAGCGGTTACGCCGATCTGGCCTGGGACATCGTAAGCCACCTGGTCCTGCCGGTCGGCACCCTGACCATCTATGCCTACGCCGGAACGATGCTCCTCATGCGAACCACCATGCTGGAAACCCTGCGCGAAGACTATATCCTGACCGCCAAAGCCAAAGGCTTGCCCGATAAAATGGTGCGCGATAAACATGCCGCCCGAAACGCCCTGTTGCCGGTGTGGACCGGTTTGGTGTTCAGCATCGTCGGCTCGGTGGGAGGCGGTGTTATCACCGAGACGGTCTTTTCCTGGCCGGGGATCGGTCTGACCCTGCTCCGGGCGTCCACCGCCGAAGACATCCCCTTGGCTATGGGCGTCTTGACCATCTTGGGCATCCTGACCCTGGTAAGCCACCTGATCGTGGACATCGGTTACGCGTTCTTGGACCCGCGCATTCGCTACGCATAAGGGAAAGGAGGAAGAACCATGACTGCCGAAGCCCAAGTTGTCCAAGTCCCGTTGTGGCGCGTGCGCCTGGGCCTGTTCGCCAAAGCGATGCGAACGAACTGGGCCTTGTTCACCGAAAACCCCATCGGCTTGCTGGGGCTGGGCGTGATCATCTTTTTCGGTCTCTTTGCCCTGTGTCACCCGATCCTGATCGCCACAGACAAAGTGACCTTTGGCCTGGTGGACAAACCCATCTGGGATCCGGTCATCTATGACCCGGTCTCCGGCTTTGACATGGAGATCGCCTTCCACCCCTCCCCGCCCTCGGCGACCCACCTGTTGGGGACCGATCCGCTGGGGCGCGACGTGCTGAGTCAGCTGATGTTCAGCACCCGCTACGAGTTTGCCCTGGGGTTGATCGCCGCCATCGTGACCATGACCATCGCTACGACCATCGGCGCCGTCTCTGCCTATTTCGGCGGCATAACCGATATGATCCTGATGCGTATCGTCAACCTGGTGATGATGGTCCCCACCCTGCCCATCCTCATCGTCTTGGGGGCGATGATGGAGATCGGCATGTTGGAGCTGGCCATCATCATCGGATTGCTTTCTGGCTTTAGCGGCACGGCCATCGTCGTCAAATCCCAGGCCCTGACCGTCAAAGTGCGCCCTTACATTGAAGCAGCCCGCATTGCCGGAGGAGGGCATTTCCACATCATCTTCAAACACATGATGCCCAACCTGATGCCCATAGCCCTGCTCTACATGATGTTCATCGTCAACGGGGCCATCGCCTATGAAGCCGTACTCTCCTTCTTTGGCCTGACCGAAATCGAGATGAGCTGGGGCCTGATGATCAACACCACCCAATATTTTGGCTACCTGCTACGCTTCGACACCTGGTGGCTGCTGTTCCCGGCCAGTGCTGCCATCTCGCTGCTGTGTGCGGCCTTCTATCTGGTCGGTCGGGCGTTGGATGAGGTGGTCAACCCCCGCTTGCGCAAGCGTTAATAGACCAGGAGTAGGATGCTGATGACAAACAACGACAAGGTTCTCGAAGTAAAAAACCTGACCATGCACTATATGACCCGCAAAGGTCCGGTCTATGCCATAGACGACGTGAGTTTCTACGTTCGGCGCGGGGAATCCATCGGCTTGGTCGGGGAATCGGGCTGTGGCAAGACCTCGGTCGCCATCTCATTGATGAAACTCTTGCCCGATAACGCCGAAATCATCAACGGGGAGATCCTGATCAACGGTCATGACCTGGTCCCGCTATCCGATGCGGAGGTCCGTAAATTTCGCTGGCGGCATATCTCAATGGTCTTCCAGGCGGCCATGAACGCCATGAACCCTGTCTACACCGTTGAAGAGCAGATCCTAGAAGCCATGCGCCTCCACCGGCCGGAGATGAGCGACAAGGAGATGGATGAAAAGATAGATCATCTCTTTGAACTGGTCGGCCTGGACCCTGCCTTCAAGAGCCAATACCCCCACCAGTACAGCGGTGGAATGCGCCAGCGGGCCATTATCGCCATGGCCCTTTCCTGTGACCCGGACATCATCATCGCCGACGAGCCGACCACCGCTCTGGACGTGATCGTGCAAGACCAACTCCTTCAAAAGGTGCGGGACATCCAGCGGCAGCTCAATATGGCCATGATCTACATCTCCCACGATATTGCCGTGATCGCCGAAGTGAGCGAACGGGTGGGCGTCATGTATGCCGGACAGCTGGCCGAAATGGCCTCCACCGAAGCCATCTTTCACCACCCCATCCACCCCTACACCATGGGCTTGATGTCCGCCTTCCCCAGCATCGTCGGTCCCAAAACCGAACTGGTCCAGCTCCCCGGCGAACCGCCGGACCTGCTCAACCCGCCGCCGGGCTGCCGCTTCCATCCCCGCTGCCCTTACGCGACCGACATTTGCCGGGAAAAGCCCCCCGAATTCAAAGAACATGCCGAAAATCACTATGCAGCCTGTTGGCATCCGGGAGGTGAGTCATGACCGAACAAAGGATCCTCGTCAACATCCGTAACCTGTCCAAACTCTATCCGGCGTCAACGGGCATCTTTTCCAAAAGCGATGTCTTTGTCCACGCCGTGAGCAAGATCAACCTGCAGATCGCCCACGGTGAGAGCGTAGGGTTGGTCGGCGAGTCGGGATGCGGTAAGACAACCACGGGCAAACTACTCACCCGCCTAATCGATCCCACCGAAGGCTCCATTGAGTTGGACACCGAAGACGGGGTGGTGGACATTGCCCAGCTCAAGGGTAACGCCCTGAAACGCTTCCGCCGCAACGTGCAGATGATCTTCCAGGACCCTTACGAATCCATGAACCCCCGCTTGACCATCTACGACACCGTGGCCGAGCCGTTGAACGTCCAGGGCATCGGCTCCGTTCCGGAACGGGAAGAACGGGTGGCCCAATTCCTGGAGACGGTTGGCCTGACCCCTGCTTCTAGCTTCATGTTTCGCTACCCCCATGAACTTTCCGGCGGTCAGCGGCAGCGCATTGCCATCGCCCGTGCCCTGGTGATGGAACCCCGCTTTGTCGTCGCCGACGAGCCAACCTCCATGCTTGATGTCTCGGTTCGCACCGGCGTCATGCAACTGATGCAGGATTTGGCCGACCGTCTGAGCGTCACCTACCTCTACATCACCCACGACCTGGCCGTAGCCCGCTACATGTGCAACCGGATCGCCGTCATGTACCTGGGCAAGATCGTGGAACTGGCCGAAACGGAAGAACTGCTGCACCATCCCCAGCACCCTTACACCAAAGCCTTGCTCTCGGCGGTCCCCGTGCCCGATCCTACCTTCAAGCGCAAACCGGTCGTGATCAAAGGCGGTGTGAGCAAACCGATCAATCCGCCGCCTCAATGCCGCTTTTATCCCCGTTGCCCCCTGGCCGATGATTTCTGCCGCGATAACGACCACCCTCCCCTGGAGGATAAGGGCGGGGAGCACTTTGTAGCCTGTTACAAAGTATAGGCGGCGAAGTGACCGGGTCATTGCTTCTCACCTCCGCCCCGACCGTCCCCGGCGGTCCGGGCGGGGGTGAGGGCGGGTGCCGATTTTCATCCGTGGTGTGAGGGAGGCTTGCGCGACGCCGAGTACATCGTCGGCCGACCGCGCGGATGGTTGACCGAAAGCCCGGAAAGGACAGAAAGCCTGTCCGGGCCGTGGGCCGTCCGGTGCTGCGCAAACCGGAATCTTTGAGGAATCCGAATGTCTTGGAGGAACCCTGTCGTCTCGTGGCGGGCGATCCTGTTCGTCGTGTTCACACCTCCCGTCGTGTTGGGGATGCTCTTTCTGGCAGCCTGGCTCTACGGCCTGGTGCGCTACGATCCGGCCTATTTTACCGAACCCTACCTTTCCCGCTATGAAACCCCTGGCGGAACGGCACGGGCGTTGGAGCAGGCCCTGCAGACGAACGATCCAATCCTCTTGAGCGAGCTGCAGGGCTTACGCCGGCCCGCGAAATTTGTGACGTCCCCCAGCATGATCTTTGTCATGCTCTTGGACCGCACCGACCGCTACACCACGTACCTCTATTTTGACATGCAAACCTATGAGCGGTACCCTCACTACCTGGAAAAGGTCAACGGTCGTTGGGTTGTCTCCCCACCCGATTTCTATTACTACATGCGTTCGGGCCGTTGGGTGGTCGTGTTTACGCCCCTGGCGATTGTTTGGTGGCTGCTGGGGGGGATCGCTTTGGGGATCGTTATCGTCATCCGCGTCTCGGATCGCTTCCGCGCCAAACTGTATGGTGGGCCGGAGGGCTGATATGTCGGGGGCGAAACCCCCTGTTCCGGTGCAAGGGAGGAACACCAGGGCAGCGGCAGTTGTGACCGTCCTGATCCTGTTCCTCTTTGCCCTGCCGGTCTGGATGGCGGTGACGCATTACACCCCGTTGGACCGGAGTGACGATGTCCGGGTGCGCAAAGAGTGGGAACGGATCCTTTCTCTCCCCTTACCCCGGGGCGCGGTGTTGGTCAGCGATGACCGCAACGACATGATGCCCTTGTGGTACTTCCAATATGTGGAACAGGTGCGCCCTGACCTGCTGGGCCTTTTCCCTCTCATCACCCCTGAATACGCCACCCTGGGCCGGGTTCTGGACCTGGCTTTGAGCACCGGGCGGCCTGTCTATCTGATCAAAAAAATGCCGGGGATCGGGATCAAGGTCTCCACCGGCCCGGAAAACGGCTTGTGGCGTGTCTACGGGCCTGCTGCAGGCTCGGTGGCCCACCCCCTGGACATCTCTTTGGATGGGGCGGTGACTTTGGTCGGCTACGACAGAACCCCTTTCCACCCCCGGCCCGGCCAGACTCTGCGCATTGCCCTCTACTGGCGAGCATTGCGCCCTTTGGAGGCCGAGTATCACACCTTCATCCACCTGCTGGATGGGGAAGGCCGCAAAGTGACTCAGAGTGACCAACAACCGGGTGGCGTCTACTATCCATCTACCCTGTGGCAACCCGGCGAGACGCTGCGCGATGAGCACCGCCTTGTCCTGCCTGCCGACCTGCCGCCGGGTGAGTATCGCCTCTTGGCAGGTATGTACGCTTTTGCCGACGATGGCTCCCTGCTTCCTCTGGGGGAGGCAGTAACCTTTGCTACGGTGCGGGTGTTGGGAAAATAACGTGGGGGGATCTGCGGACTAGAACAAAGTCGGCTGAGCCGGTTCCTCGTAAGGAATGCCCAGGTGTTCGTAAGCGCGGCGGGTGGCGACGCGCCCTCTGGGCGTCCGGTCCAGGAACCCCAGCTGGAGCAGGTAGGGTTCCACCACGTCCATAATCGT
>CAZQKE010000098.1:0-13100 GCA_964593865.1 uncultured Anaerolineaceae bacterium
GTTGCCCATCCAGCTGCACGGCGCGGTGCTGGGCACGCCCTTGCCCTTGCACCAAAGCCTGTTGCTGGTCTGGCCCCAGCTGACCGGCCTCATCGCGGCCACCATCCTGCTCTTTGCCCTGGGCTACGTGCTCTTCCAGCGGCGGGAGATTCGGGCCTGATTCGGGGGCGACGCACCTTTCCCGCAGGTTCCTGCAGGTGCGGCGCAAAGTACCTCATACCTTGCCTTGTAGGTGCGGTACACCGCAAAGTGTACCGCACCTTTGTCGTCGTTCAATGTGTCGCCTGCGCCTGCGAGTGCCAACCTGTACCATGTTTGACGCCCCCTTGCCTTTGTGGTAAAATGAGCGCGTAGCCTCTGGGATTTAACCCGGAAAGGAAGGAAACAGAATGGCTGAATTGAAACGGGCGAAATTGGGTATCCCCGGTTTGGATGAAATGTTGCACGGGGGCCTGATCTCCGGCTCTATCGCGCTACTCCAGGGGGGAGCCGGTACGGGCAAGACAACAATCGGCATGGAATTCCTGTACCACGGGGCAACCCAGGCCGATGAGACGGGCCTCCTTGTGACCTTTGAGCAATTCCCCCATACCCTCTACCGGGATGCCCTGGCCCACGGCTGGGACCTGCGCAGCTTGGAACAGGACGGACGGTTGCGGGTAGTGTTTACTTCCCCGCGGGTGTTCCTGTCCAGCTTGCAATCCCCCATCAGCCCCATCAACAGCGCCATCCGCGACCTGAATGTGCAGCGGGCCGTCATTGATAGCGTTACCCATTTTCAGACCCTGACCCGTGATCCGGTCCGGTTGCGGGCCTTTTACAACCACCTGATCAACGGCCTGCGCCGTGAGGGGATCACCTCCATCCTGCTCAGTGAGGATAGCGGCCCCGACTTTGTCCGAGGCGACCGGGGCCGTTTGGCTTTCGTGGTGGATACGGTGATCCTGTTGCGCTACGTGGAGATTGATAGTGTGATGCAGCGGGCGGTTGCCGTGCTCAAGACACGTGGCTCATCCCACGATCCACGCATCCGCCGCTTTGAGATCAAGCGCGGTGGCGTTGTAGTCTATGAGCCTTTTGAGGGGCGGCAAGGGCTGCTAAGCGGGTTCCCCCACCGCGTCTAGAACGGAAAAACGCTCCGCCGGGATCGGCGGAGCGTTTCCGGTTCTGCTTCTTTTAGGCCAACACCTGTTCAATGGGGAAGGCGTGCATCACGCGCGTTGTCTGGCGGAAACCCAGCTTCTTCCAGAAGGTGGCGTCGCCGGGCACGATCACCGAGATGCTCCCTGCCCCTCGCTTTTGGAAGCGTCGCGCCAGCTCCTGCACCAACGCCCGCCCGATGCCGCGTCGTTGGTAGTGGGGATGCACCGAGGCCAAGTAGATCACGGCGCGGGAACCGTCATACGTGCCGCGAATCATGCCGACGACATATCCATCTTCCTCGGCCACCAGAAATTCGGCGGCATCGCATTTGTGGACTCGCAGCATGGCTTCGGGGCCGTCAATGTCCGGATGGCCGTATTGCTGGTTGGCCTTGAGGATGCCCACCAATGCTTCGGTATCCTCTGGGCGAAAGTCTCGGATCTCCATTCTCCGTCCTTTCCTTTCTGTACCGGTCAGGCTTCTTGTCCTTCGACTTTGGCGAGCAGTTCCTCTTTTTTGCGGCTGGCCGCCGTCTTGCCTTCATTCACGGCCTGCTTGACCCGCGTCTGATACTCCTCTGCTTTGGTTTTGGCTTGGGATTGTAGCTCCGTCGCCTTTTTGCGGGCTTCTTGGCTCAACCCATCGGCCCGTTCTTTGATTTCAATGCCTTTCTCGCGGATCATCTCCCGCGTTTGTTCGCCTGATTGGGGCGCAAACAGGATGGCCACGGCTGCGCCGACCAGCCCCCCGATGATGAACCCGGCGATAAAGTCCACGGTTGCTGTTTTGTTTTCCATTTGCCTGCTCCTTTCCTCATTTGTTCTTGGGAGAGGGATTGGTCTTCAAAGTACGAATGGTCTGGCGAACGGCGGCCACGTAGCTGGCGACCGAGATCATGGGTGAGACGACGGCTTCGCTGACAAAAGTGGTTGTGCCCCGCACCGTGTTGGCCGTTTCGTTGGCCGATTCCAGAATCGGTCGGATCTCGTCTCGCAGCAGGACGATGAGACTTTGTAGTTGGAAGATGAGGATGGCCAGAAAAACGCCGACGACGATGGTGACAAGGGCCAAAACGATGATGGCAATATCGCGCAGGACGGCTGCTGCAAGGGGATGGGAAGCCAGACCATAAAAAGCTGCGATCAAAATGGCCAAGACTACGATGGCGATCAAGACAACGGCAACCGTCCGGCGGGTGTTGCGGCCCGTTTCCGGTGCGGGAAGAGGCAAGGCATCTGCCGTCGCCTCAAGGTCCTGCTTTGCGGCATTTGTTCCTGTCGTTTCGTGTTCTTCCATCCTGGACACTTCTCCCGGCCATCGGCTTCTTGGGTGGTACTGCGGGAGGATTATAACACAATCTCCGGTTAGCGTCAATTCTGTTTTTCGCGTCAGGGTAGGGTGAAGGTGGCCGTGTTGTTTTCCCGATTGGTTTCCGGATAGGCGTTTTTGTGGTCGGCAGGGTTGACGGTGAAGGTCAAGGTCCCGCCCCGGAGCCAAAGGTAGCCGATGCGGAAGGCGGCTACGCCCACACCCTCGCCGCGCACCAGGGGGATGACATCGGTGATCTTGCGTCCCCGCTCGTTCTCAATGCGGATGGGGACGTTTGCTGCGTCGCGGGTTCCCAGGTTGTGGACCGTGACCTGGACGATCCACATGGTCGGGATGGTGATGTCGTCACCGCGGATGGCAAAGTCATAGTCCTCCAGACCGGTGGTGGGGGGTAGGCCGGCCCCCGGTTCCAGCCCGGCGGCTACGGCGACCGTGTTGTTGTCAAAGTCGTCTTCGGCCAATCCACCTTCCCAACCGGGAGGGTTGACCCGAACCGTCAGCGGTTCTCCCTGGCGGAGGGGACGGGTCAGGGGCACGACGATCTGGGCCGTTCCCCCGCAAGGGGGGATGGCCGGTGTGTATGCGATCCCGGACAGGTCCTGGCCGGTGACGATGACGGGGAGGTTGTAGACGGCGCGGTTGCCGGTGTTGTGCACCCAAACCCGTACCTGTTGCCGATCCGGTTCGGGTAAAATGTCCGTTGCGTTGATCTCCACATCTACCTGGCCGGGGCACAGATCGCTGGTGTAGGCGTCAAAAGGGGCGATCATGAGGTCCAGGAGGACGGTGTTGTCCTCCCGGTTCCCTTCCGGTCGGAGGGGTGTCTGTTCTTGCCAGGCACGGGGCAGCCGGTTGACCTGCACCCAGAGGCGATGTTTTCCTCCGGCAAAGTTCCAGTTGACCGGAACCGTCACCGCGACAGAGCCGGAAGCGGGAACGGTAGTGGTCAAGCGTTGCAAGAAAGAGGTATAGCCGATCTCTTCCCGGCGGGCGGTGATGTAGAGCATCACCGGTACGTTGACGGCGGGGATGTCGGCTTTGTTGTGAATGGTGACGGTGACGCTGAAAGGGACCCCGGCGCGGAGGGGCAAGGGGGTGATGGCTATGTCCTCCTCGGCGATGGACAGGGCAACCTGAGGAGCCGCTGGGGTGGAGGTCGCGGCGGCTGTGGCTTCCCAGGGGTAGTGTCCCGGAGTCGGTGTGGTATTTTTCTCGGTTTCCCCACCCTCCCGGCCACACGCGGCCAGCAGTGAGCATGACGCCAAGATCAAAAGAAGCCAAGCGATGCAAGTGCGCGATTTGCTGCTCAATCGTTCCACCCTCCTCGGTCAGGATACCACAAAGCGCAGGGGGAGTCAACGTTGCCCTCCGGTCGTTCCCCTTCGGCCTATTCGCCCTTTTTCCCCACGTTGTGGTACAATGTCTCCATGATTTACATAGATGTTTCTTCGGCGGTCCATGCCAAAGCGGGGATCGGTCGCTATGCAGAGAGCCTGGCGCGGGCCTTGATCGCCCGACAACCGGAGCGGTTCGCCCTTTTTTACAACCGGGGAAAAGGGACCGTCCCCCCTCGCGGTCTGGAAGATGTGCCGCGTCGCACCGTCCGCGCCGGGTATAAACCCTGGCGCATGGCCGTCTGGCTGGGTCAGCTGGCCGGTGTCGGGTTCAACCGGCTGTTCCCCGACGCAGAGTTATTCCATGCCACCGAGCATTTGTTGCCTCCTTTGGATGGTGTGCCCACCGTCCTGACCGTCCACGACCTGATTTTCAAGCTCTTCCCCCAGCACCAAAAACGACTGAACTATTGGTATCTCAATGCAACGATGCCCCTTTACTGCCGTCGTGCCGGGGCCATCATCACCGTTTCCCGATGTAGCAGGGATGACATTGTGCGGCACTACGGCCTGGACCCGGCCAAAGTCGTCGTCATTTATGAAGCCGCTTCACCCGAATTCACACCGCCTCCACCGGCGGCGGTAGAGGCGGTGCGCCGCCGTTACGGCCTGCCGGAACGTTTCTTGATCCATGTAGGGACCATTGAGCCACGCAAAAACCTGATACGTCTGGTGGAGGCGTTACAACGGCTGCGCGACGAGGGGGTGGTGATTCCCCTGTTGCTGGTTGGCGGCAAAGGGTGGCTCTACGGCGATTTCTTCCGGCGGTTGGAGGCGTTGGAAGTGCGGGAAGACGTCCGCTTGACCGGGTACGTCCCGGCAGCAGATCTGCCTTTCCTGCTGGGGGCGGCGACGGTGGCGGTTATGCCTTCGGTGTATGAGGGTTTTGGGCTGCCGGTGCTGGAGGCTATGGCCTGCGGAACACCGGTTGTCTGTTCCGGAACGTCCAGCCTGCCCGAAGTGGGAGGGGAAGCGGCCCTTTACTTTGACCCTTACGATGTGGCGGCGATGGCCGAAGCGATCCGCCGTGTCTGGGCCGATGCCGATCTGCGGGCCGAGATGCGGCAACAGGGATTGCAGCAGGCGGCCCGTTTCTCATGGGAGCGGGCTGCCGCGGAGACGGAAAAGGTCTACAACCGGCTCCTTTGACCGAACGTCTTATCTCCGCCCAAATTCCTTTTCCAACTGCTCCACCGAGAAGTGAAGAACGGTGGGCCGCCCGTGGGGGCAGGTGCGCGGCGATTCGCATTGCTCCAGCCGACGGACCAGCTGCTGCATTTCCTCCATAGAAAGGGTTTGCCCGGCTTTGACCGCCGCCCGTTTGCAAACGGCGGCGATAAGCCGCTCCTCCGCCTGGGCGGCAAGAGGGTCGTCACCCCGGCGCAGTAGGTCCAGAATGTCCACCAGGGCGTCACGGGGGTCCGCATCCTCCAGGATGGTGGGCACGGCCCGCAGCAGGTAATCGGTCCCACCAAAAGGTTCAATCTGAAAGCCCAGGCGGTTGAGCAGGGGCAGCTGCTCGGCCAGGAGAGCAGCCAGAAGGGGGTCCAGGTTTAGGGGAAGCGGCTCCAGGAGTGTCTGGGAAGCAACCTTTTCCTCCTGTTGCTGAGCACGCATCTGCTCATAGAGCACCCGTTCGTGGGCGGCGTGTTGGTCAATGAGGTACATGCCCTGCGGCCCTTCGGCGACGATGTAGGTTTGCCCCACCTGGCCGATGACGCGCAGCAGGGGCAAACGTACCGGCCCGACGTGCCCCGGTTCTTTATCCGGATCTGCGGTGCGATAGATCTCCATCGCCATCTGGCGGGAAATTTCCCCCTGTCCGGCGCGGAGCAAGCTCTGACGACGGCTCCATCTCTCGGCGGAAGCCCAGGTGCGGGGAGTGTGTACCACTTCCGGGATGGGAGTGTGCTCTACCAGGGTGCGTCGCACCGCCTTTTGGACGGCATTGAACACCCGCCGCCCGTCGCGGAATTTGACTTCGCGTTTGGTGGGGTGAACGTTGACATCCACTTCGGCGGGGTCCATCTCCAGAAGGATGACGGCCAGGGGATGGCGGCCCACGGGCAGCAGGGTGTGGTAGGCCTGGGCGACGGCGTGGGCCAGGGAGCGGTCCTGAATCCAGCGGCGGTTGACAAA
Source organism: uncultured Anaerolineaceae bacterium (assembly GCA_964593865.1). GTDB lineage: Bacteria > Chloroflexota > Anaerolineae > JAAYZQ01 > JAAYZQ01 > CAZQKE01. The sequence continues at coordinate 6,006 of CAZQKE010000098.1, forward strand.
AAGGGTGATGTAGCGGCGGTTGGCCCGGTGCAGGGCCGGTTCGCCGACATATCCCCAAACGCGCAGGCCGTCGTCCTCGCCTTCTACGGCAAGCATCCGCTCCGCCACTTCCAACCCGTAGACGGCGATCAACACGTCGCCCAGTTGGCCGCTGCCGGTGGATTGGAAGGTCTGCCGCCCGTCGTTGGTCAACCGGAAGCGGATATGGGGGAAGGCCAGGGCATAGTTGGCAATGATGGTGTGGATGTGCCCGGCTTCGGTCTGGGGTCGGCGCAGGAACTTGAGGCGGGCAGGCACGTTTTGGAACAGATGCTCCACGGTGACGACCGTGCCCGCCGGGCAGCCGCGCCCTTCCTGGCGCACAATGCGGCCTCCTTCTACTTGCAGGTAGCGGCCCATTGCCCGATCTCGGGGGCGGGTGAGGAGCGTGACCCGGCTCACGGCGGCGATGCTGGCCAGTGCCTCGCCCCGGAAGCCCAGAGTGGTGATCCGGTCTAGGTCGGCTACGTCGGTCAGCTTGCTGGTGGCATGGCGGGCAAAGGCCAAAGGGGCTTCTTCGGCGGGGATGCCGCAACCGTTGTCGGCGACGCGGATGAAGCGACGGCCTCCCGCCCGAATCTCAACGCGGATGTCGGTCGCTCCGGCATCAATGCTGTTCTCTACCAATTCCTTGACTACCGAGGCCGGGCGTTCGACGACCTCCCCGGCGGCGATCTTGCCCGCTACTTCGGGCGGCAAAACACGGATCGGCATGGGCCTTCCTCACGGCATATTCGGGTTCGTCCCTGCGATTTCAAGTATACCACAGACTCACCGTGTTGAACAACTCGTCTGCAAAGGTGGAGTTGCCCTGAATCACCCAAGCTTCCCCCTTGACAGTGGACCTGAATTGTGGTATACTGACGCCGTGCCGAAATATATTTACAGTATATTGACAATATTGAATCAATATGGGGATTCGTAGAAAGGACGCCCTCGGTGCGGCTGAGCGATAAAGCCTACCATCTTCTTAGGCATAAGATCATTACCTTGCAACTCCCGCCCAAGACCCCGATAGATGAGCAGGTCTTGATGCAGGATTTGCAAGTCGGTCGCACGCCCATCCGCGAGGCGTTGCAGCGTCTAGCCGCCGAAGGTTTGATCTTTCTTGCGCCCCGACGGGGCATGTTCGTTTCCGAGATCAGCATCACCGACCTGCAAAAGATCTTTGAACTTCGTATGGTTCTAGAAGGATTCTGCGCCCGATTGGCCGCCCAGCGGGCCACAAAAGAGCAGATCGCCGCTTTGGAGGAGGTGGTTGCTGCTCTGGAACAAGTATCCGACGATGATACCGATGCCCTGATGGCCATTGATGAGAGCTTCCATTACCTGCTCTACGAGACGGCCGATAATGAATACCTGGCCGACACCCTGCGCCGTTTGCACGCCATGAGCCATCGCATTTGGTACTTGGTGCTGGACCGTCTGGGCAGTGTGCGCGGGGCTATGGAACAGCATATCGGGATCATCCAGGCGATCAAAGAACGACAGCCGGAGCGGGCCGAATTGCTCTTGCAGCAACACATTGCCGAATTCCACCAACAGATCAAAGCAGCCTTGTGATAACTTTTTAGGAGAAAGAACCGATGAAAACCGAACTCAAAGGAAGAGGCAAAAAAGTGGTGATTGCCGAGGGACAACCCACCGTCATCATCGGCGAGCGGATCAATCCCACCGGCAAAAAGAAACTGGCGGCGGAACTGGTGGCCGGTAAACTGGACATCGTCCGCCGGGAAGCACTGGCCCAGGTGGAAGCCGGGGCTGCAGTCCTGGATGTCAACGTAGGTGCCGCCGGGGTTGATGAAGTGGACCTGCTGCCCAAAGCAGTCCAAACGGTGTTGGAAACGGTGGATGTGCCCATTTGCATTGACACACCCAACGGTGAAGCGTTGGCTGCGGCTTTGGCCGTTCACAAAGAATTGAACCCGGACGGCAAGCCACTGATCAACTCGGTCAACGGCGAGGAATCCAGCCTGGAGCGCGTCCTGCCCCTGGTTGCCGAATACGGAGCCGCCGTCATCGGCCTGTGCATGGATGACGACGGCATCCCCGACAGCCCCGAAGGGCGGTTGGCCGTTGCCAAAAAGATCGTCGAACGGGCCGAAGCCCAGGGCATTCCCAGAGAAGATATACTCATTGACTGTTTGGCCTTGACGGTAGGGGCCGATTCAAAAGCCGCCTGGATCACGCTGGAAGCGATCCGTATGGTCAAAGAGGAATTGGGTGTCAACATGACCTTGGGGGCCAGCAACGTCTCCTTCGGCCTGCCCGACCGAGAGGCGCTCAACGGTGTGTTCTTGGGAATGGCCATCATGCGGGGGGTGAACTGCCCCATTGTGGACGCGGCCAAAGTGGCCCGCTACATTTTGGCCGCCGATCTGCTCCTGGGGTATGACGATTATGCCATGCGCTACCTGAAAGCCTATCGAAAACGACAGAAAAAATAAGATTCGGTCCAACCCTCAGGTTGGACTTTTGTATGGCAAAGGTGTCCCGTTTTCGGGCTGAAAAGGGGAAGCCGGTGCAAATCCGGCGCTGTCCCGCAACTGTGAGGGAAATCGGACCGATTTCCTAAGCCAGAGCACCTGCCTTTGCCGGGATCGGGCAACCTCCGAGGAGAGGGAGCAGATCGCGTTATGCGGCTGCTCCTTTTTTGTTGAGGGAGGGATTATGACTACGTTATTCTTTGCGACCGATGTACACGGCTCTGATATTTGCTGGAAGAAATTCATCAATGCCGGCAAGTTCTACGGAGCCGACGTTATCATCCTGGGCGGCGATATGACCGGCAAGGCCATCGTGCCCATCATCCACCAGGGCGGCGACACCTACAAAGTCGTCCTCTTGGAACAGGAATCGATCCTGCACGGCGAAGAGCAAGTCCGGGAGATGGAAAAGCAGATCAAGAGCCGGGGTTATTATCCCTACCGCACAACCCCCGACGAGATTGCCGAGCTGAACGCCGATCCGGCGAAGGTGGATGCCATCTTCCACGCCGAGGTTCTCAAAACCGCCGAGCGGTGGCTGGCCTACGCAGACGAAAAATTGGAAGGCACGGGCTTGCGCTGCTACGTGGCTCCCGGCAACGACGACATGTTTGAGCTGGATGACCTGATCCGCACTGCCAAGCACGTCCACCTGGCCGAGGGTGAAGTTATTGAGCTGGACCGCCACCACGAAATGATCAGCTCCGGCTGGAGCAACCCTACCCCCTGGCATACCTACCGCGAAGAGGAGGAGGACGCCCTACGCCGCCGAATCGAAGCCATGATCGCCCAACTCAAAAACCCACGCAACAGCGTGTTCAACCTGCACGCTCCGCCCTACGGCTCCACCCTGGATGACGTACCCGAATTGACCGAGGACCTGACGCCCAAACTGGGAGGGCGGTCTCTGGTTCCGGTAGGCAGCCGCGCCGTGCGGGACCTGATCCAAGAGTACCAACCCCTTCTGGGCCTGCATGGGCACATCCACGAAGGCAAAGGGGCCATCCGGCTGGGCAAGACCTTGTGCATCAACCCCGGTAGCATGTACGAACAGGGCCGCTTGCTGGGCGCCGTCGTCAAACTGGCCCGCAACAAGGTCAAAAGCTACGTTTTGACCACCGGATGAGGAAAGGAGGTGGTATCGGAGGGCGAAAGGTGTGTCTAGGTGTTGCGGAGATCGTAGTTGCTCGCGCCGGACCGCGGTTCGGTGCAAGGGAGCGAAGGCTATGACCCGCGCCGAGCAGTAGCGCAAGCCGGAGGCTTGTACGGATGATACTTTGGGGCCTGTGACCGAACGTCTGCATAAGCGGATGCTTCCTCCACCTGCGCGAGCAGGTGCGCCCGCATGGACGGGCGGTCGGCCGACGGCCCGCCGGGTGCGGTTTCAACCGCGATTTTCTTTGCAAGTCTCCAGACCTGCGCCATCGGGCCGGGCACATTCACGCATTCGTGCCCAATTCGTGGACGGCTTATGATTTTCGAGAAGGGAGGAGAAAAATGAGCCAAGATACAACGCTGTTCTTGCGCAAGGCCACCGGTCTTGTCCGGGCCTGGTCGGTGTTTGATGCCTTTATCTACGCCTTCTTCTCCATTAACCTCATCACCCTGGGCCTCTACATCTTTAGCCAGATGTATTACTTGGAAGGCGGGCTGTTGCCGGCGCTCATCATCAGCGCCGTGTTCATCATTTTTGAAGTCGTTGTCTATGCCGGGCTGATCGCCGTCATGCCCCGCGCCGGTGGCGACTATGTGTGGCAGAGCCGTATCCTGGGGGGCGGCATCGGCTTTGTCTTGGCCATCACCGGCTGGTGGTTCATCCTCTGGCTGTGGGTCCCCCTTTATGCCGATATGCTGCGCCAGCTCTTCTTCACCCCGCTGCTGGGCATCCTGGGGGCGACCGAGGCCGCCTTGTGGTTCAGCGAGACCGCCCTGGGTCTGTTCATCACTTCCGTCATTGTCTGCGTGGTGGTCGCCGTCTACATTGCTATCGGCATGAAATGGTACTCGCGCATCCAGAAGTGGAGCTTCTGGATCAGCATCGTTGCCCTGGCCGTTGTCTTTGCCTTCTTGCTCTTCGGCAGCCACGACGCCTTCCGCCAGGGGTTGGAGAGCCAGGCCCCGGCCATGTTTGGCGCGTCCTCCGATGTGTACGAGGCCACCCTGGCTGCCGGGGAAGAAGCGGGGGCCGTCGCTCCGCTATGGGGGGGCACGCTGGGCGCCATCTTTTTGGCCATCCCCTACATGGTCTTTTTCAACCTGTGGCCCAACTGGGGCGCAACTCTCTACGGTGAAGTGCGCGGCGCAACCGACTTCAAGCGCAACTTCTGGGGGATGGGTTGGGCCTTGATCATCACCACGATCCTGGGCGCCATCTTTTTCCTGTTGATCAACAAAACCATCACCTGGGATTGGTACATGAAGGCCAACGGCGCGTGGTGGAACTATCGCTGGGGCTACACCGATCAGGCCCCGCCTCTGCCCATCTGGCCGTATCCTGCCCTGCTGGCCGTGTTCATGACCCCCAGCCGCATCATCCAATTCATCGTCATCCTGGCCATGAGCGCGTGGTGGTTCGGCTGGTCGGGCACGGTGTTCCTCAGCTCCACCCGCGTCATCTTTGCCGCCGCCTTTGACCGCCTGCTGCCCGAAAAGGTCGCCGAGGTGGAACCGCGCACCCGCACCCCCATCTACGCTTTGTTGCTGATGGTCATCCCCTCCCTCCTCGTTTCCGCCTTGTTCGCCTGGAACGTCTTCAACTTCCAGTCGCTCACCCTGTGCTCCACCCTGGTCATCGCCGTCACCTACCTGGGGTCGACCGTCGCCGCCATCCTGCTCCCCTACGTCAAGCCCGATCTTTACAAAGCCTCGCCCATCGCCAAATACAAAATCGCGGGCATCCCCCTCATCACCGTCGCCGGGGTGATCTTTGGCGCCTTCCTGCTCTTCCTGCTTTACGAGTGGATCATTGACCCCAACGGCCTGTACGGCATCGGCATCAGCAACACCAGCTCGGTGATCTTTATGCTGGCGCTGTATCTGCTGGCTTTGGTCATCTACCTGGGCTTCAAGTGGTATCGCAAGCGGGAAGGCATTGACATTGACAAGATCTATGAGGAGATTCCCGTCGAATAGATGAAATCTTTGCCGCCAAGGCGCAAAGGTCGCAAAGGAAAAACTTTGCGTCCTTGGCGTCTTGGCGGTTCAAAAATCTGAACCGCCTTCGGACCGCAGATGAGCTTTGTCAGTCAACCAACACGGAGCGCACAGAGCCTTACAGAGAGAACATCTTTCTCCGTCTTCCGTGCCTCCGTGGTGGGAATCTATGAGGAATCGGTATGAGCACACTTGCCAATTTGGAAGACGAAATGTACCGCCTCATCACCGAGGCGCAAAAAGAGGATATTTTCCTGCGCTTGCTGGGGGGCCTGGCCGTCAAGGTCCATTCGCCCCACGCCAATCACCGCTCTCTGGAGCGCAAATATCCCGATATTGACTTTGTGACCGACAAGGCCGGGGCCAAGAAACTACTGGACTTTTTGCCCCGCATGGGCTATACGCCCAACAAAACCTTCAACACCCTCAGCGGCGACCGCCGTCAGCTGTGGTACGATGAGGAACGAGGACGGCAAATTGACATCTTTATCGGCGATTTTACCATGTGTCACACCTTGCCCCTGGCCGACCGCCTGTCCGTCGAACCGTTGACCATCCCCCTGGCCGAACTGTTCCTTTCCAAGGCCCAGATCGTCGAATTGAACCGCAAAGACGTGCTTGATCTGCTGACGCTGCTGCTGGACCATGAAGTAGGGCCGGGCGACGAAGAAACGATCAACAGCGACCTGATCGCCAAACTGTGTGCCAAAGACTGGGGCCTCTACACCACCGTTTCCATGACCATCCAAAAGTTGCACGCCTTTTTGGACGAGGGCGAGGTGGAGTTGGATGAAGAGGAAGCCCAGCTGATCAAAAAGCGGCTGGTCGCCATCCAAAAGGCCATGGACGAGGAACCCAAGACCCTGGCCTGGAAAATACGGGCCAAGATCGGGACCCGCATCCGCTGGTATGAAGAGGTTGAAGAGGTGCAACGCTGAGATCCGCGTCTTTCAATCTGCGGCTAACGCCGGGCAAGCGCATTCACGAGATTCTGCACCCCAGAGACGCAGAGGCCGCCGAGAAAGGGTTAATTTTACACAGCCTCTCTCGGCGCCTCTGCGGTGGGCCTGGGGTGACAACGATAAACGCGTTTTCCCGGCGGCTCACACCGAGCAAAAAAGGAGCTTTTGGAGAAAATGGCAAGCTACTATAATCGCTATCTACACGTGGACCTGAGCAAGGGAACCTGGACGACTTTCTCCCTGCCGGAAGAGGTCCTGGCCCGCTACATCGGGGGCAAAGGGGTGGGCGCCTACCTGTTGGCCCTTCACCAAGACCCCCAGGCCCCACCCTTTGACCCGGCCAACCCCCTTATCTTTGTCACCGGCCCGCTGACCGGAACCCGCGCCCCTTCCATGCGCTCGGTGATGGTCTTTCAATCACCGGTGACGCGCCTGTTTACCGATTCGCACTTTGG
>CAZQKE010000099.1:0-22162 GCA_964593865.1 uncultured Anaerolineaceae bacterium
GCTCCGCATGATCGGGTTGATCCAGCCGATCCTGGCGGCGACCATGATCTTTGCCGGTGCGCTGCGCGGCGCGGGCGATACGCGCTGGCCGATGGCCGTGACCGGGATCAGCATCTGGTTCATCCGCCTGCCGTTGGCCTACCTTTTTGGGTTGGTGTGGGGTTGGGGGCTGGCCGGTGCGTGGGGGGCCTTTGCCCTAGACCTTTCGCTGCGGGGCCTGCTCAACTTTTTGCGCTTCCGAGGTGGGCGCTGGAAGACGGTCAAGGTCTAGGCAGAAAGGAGTCGGCATCCCTGAGTTTGGACCGCAGGAGCACCAAAGACGAGGCAAGTACGAACCTTTGCCCGAAAATCCGATGGAGGACATGAACCGATGACCACCGTAGAGACACCCGCCTGGGTACAAGACGCCGTGTTTTACCAGATCTTTCCCGACCGCTTTGCCCGCAGTGAGCGCGTGCCCGCTTTCTTGCACCTGGAGCCGTGGGACGACCCACCGACAACCTACGGTTTCAAAGGCGGCGATCTGTGGGGCATTTTGGAGCACCTAGACTATCTTCAGGACCTGGGGGTGACGGCCCTTTACCTGAACCCCATTTTTCAATCGGCGGCCAACCACCGCTATCACACCTACGACTACTTCCAGGTGGACCCCATCCTGGGGGGCAACGCCGCCCTCCGCGCCCTGCTGGACGCCGCCCACGGGCGGGGGATGCGCATCGTCCTGGACGGCGTGTTCAACCACACCGGGCGGGGCTTTTTCCCCTTCCACCACATCCTGGAAAACGGCCTTCAATCGCCTTACCGGGATTGGTTCATCATCAAAGAGATGCCGCTGCGGCCTTACAACGCCCCTCCCGGTCGGCAGGGCTACGAGGCATGGTGGAACCTGCCGGCCCTGCCCAAACTGAACACGGAGACACCCGCCGTGCGCGAATTTCTATGGCAGGTGGCAACCCACTGGATTGAGTTCGGCATTGACGGCTGGCGGCTGGATGTGCCTGCCGAGATTGACGACGATGAATTCTGGCGCGAGTTCCGCCGCCGTGTCAAGGGAGTCAACCCGGAAGCCTACATCGTCGGCGAAATCTGGCATGACGCCCACCGTTGGCTGCAAGGCGATCAGTTTGATGCGGTGATGAATTACGGCTTGGCCCGTGCCTGCCTGGGCTTTTTCGTCGGCGATGCCTTGTGGCAGGAGGAGGTGGCCCGCTGCGGCTACCACCACATCGCCCCGTTGGACGGGCACGCCTTTGCCGCCGAGGTGGACCGGATGCAGGGCCTTTACCCCCGGCCCATCGTCCAGGTTCAGCTCAACCTGCTGGGCAGCCACGATACGCCCCGTTTCAAGACGCTGGCCCGCGGCGACGATACGGCCTACCGATTGGCCACCCTTTTCCAAATGACCTATCCCGGCGCGCCCTGCATCTACTACGGCGACGAGATCGGCCTGGAGGGCCGTCACGATCCCGGCTGCCGGGGCGGGTTCCCCTGGGATGTGGACCGTTGGGACCGGGACCTACACGCCTTTGTCCGCCGCTGCATCGCCTTGCGCCACGAGCACCCTGCCCTGCGCCACGGCGATTGGACCTGGCTGCACGTGGACGGCGACGTCGTGGCCTATCGCCGCGCCCTGGACGACGACCGAGTCGTTGTGATCCTCAACCGGGGGCAGGGCACAACCCACCTTACCTTGCCCCTGACCGAGGGGGAAGTTTGGGAAACGTGGGAGGGCACAACCGTCACGGGAGGGCAAACGGCCCAAGTCTCCGTCGCCGCCCGCTCCGGCCTCGTGTTGCTCGGCAAAGCAAGTACATCCACAAAATTCCACACCGCAGAGGCGCAGAGTTCGCAGAGGAACGGTTGATTTTCGCCCTCGGCGTCTCTGCAGTAAAGCCGGCAGCGAGAGCCTTGCGCCGCTCAGTGATACCGCTTGACTTCAAAGCGGAACATGCGCACCGGCTCGTCGGGGTCGGTAATGCCCGCCTTGTGATAGCGCGTCCAGAAAACCTGTTTTTCTACGGTGTCAATGCCCTCCAGATCGGGCAGCAGCAGCCCTCGCTTCCAGGGATTGCGGGCCGATTGAACAATGAGGCCGTAGCGTTTGGGGTCCAGCTCATCCAGGCTGTGCACCTCCTCCGGCTCGCTCAGCACGTCCACCTTGACATCCAAATCGTCCAGCTCATCGGGGCGGACGGGAGGAAAGCGGGGGTCACGGCTGGCGGCGGAGATGGCGTTCTGGATAACCTCCTCGGCCAGATTGTCGCAGGTGGGCTGGATCGTGCCGATGCAGCCCCGCAACCGACCGTGGCGATGGATGGTCACGAACGCACCCGCCCGCCGCTGCATCTCCGGACTCGGTTCGGCGGGCGGGGCGATCTTTTTGCCCGTCCTCACATACTCCTCAATGGCCCGGCGGGCCAACCGGACCAGCGGATGGGATTCACGCATTTGTGCTCCTCCTTGCACTTTTCCCCAGTATATGGTAAAATACAAGCGTTGTCAACCGCGGGCCATGCCCAACCAACCAGATTCAAGGAGGAAGAAATGGCGAAGGAAGAGCTATCACCGGAAGAAAGGGCAGAAAGAGGCAAACGGCTACTGATCTACGGGATGTTTTCCCTGCTCGTTGTCACCTTTGTTGCCGTGTTCCTGAGCATGTACCTGATCACCGCACCGCTGGCAGGGATCGGGCCTGCGCTCACCACGGCACTGATCGTCACCGGTATCGGTCTGGTGGCGAGTGTCATCGTTTGGTTCATCTATACCAAAGTGATTCTGAAATAACCGCTTTGGTCGGGAACCAAGTTTCACGGCACCCGCCGGTTGCAGGTAGCCTCCGAGCTGCACCGCAACCGGCGGGTGTTTTCCGTACGATTCCGATGGGCCGAACCGCCCTCTTGTGGGTGCTCAGGTTTGATCTTGGTAACGGTCAACCAGATCGGCGATCCAGCGGTAACGGAAGGGGCGGCCGTTGTGGGCTTCCAGGGCCGCGTAGATGCCGTAAAACGCCAGGGCGATGGGCAAGGCGATCAATGCTCCGGCCCAGACGATGCTCAGGATGAGCATAAGCGGTAACAGAAGCAGCCCTATCAGCACCAACGATAATGCCGCGCTGACTGCCCAACCTATCGTCACCGCCGCCGCGCCGACCAATGCCAGGACCAAAATTCCCAAGATGCCCATCAGTTGAAAGATGGTTGCCTGCCGCGCCTGATCCACCACATACTCGGACCGTTCGCGGTAGGTGTACCAAATAAGGGCCGGCACAATCGGCCCCAGCAAGGCAATGACCCCGCCGGAGACGACCCCCAACAGCAATGTGAGGAGCACGCTGGCATGGGCCAAAGCCGCCCAAGTCATCTCTTCACGACTCAGCCCCAGGTACGCCGGGGGAACCGCGATCACGGCCCTCTCCTCCGTTGCCAATCGCCGTGTCTCACGGCTGCGTGGCCGCGGAGGAACAGATCCCACTCCTTCTTCCAACTTGCGTGTGTTTTCTACAGACATTGTTTCCCTCACAAAGACAAATCGTCCGGTTTGGATACGAATTTGCAAATGCCCCATCCGGAAGTGCTCCGTGCGGACTGCAGCCTGCGCTCCACCGTGCCGGACCACGGTCCGGAGCGGGCCGGTGGCGTCGCCCTCACCCCCTCGCGCTCCCTATACGCTCCGCAGCGATGGGAGTTGCAGGGGCCTTTTTTCAGACGCGGTTGCACCGTTTGATTTTTTTGGCCGATGATGTTACAATGGGGGGCAAGGGAAGCCATACCCGTTGAGTTGCGCCATTGCAGAGCCGGTTGGCAGGGCGGAACGCCCCGGAAACGAAAGGGAGGTGCTACGTTGGTCTTTAGCGGAGAGGATTTCACCACGCGGCTGATGAACGACATGGACCCACAACTCCTGGACCTGGTCAAAACCAAAGTCAACTCCTTCATCAAGTGGGACTTGGTCCGCTTCTTACGAGACAACCCCAACACAACCGACACAGCCGAAAACATCGCCAAGTATATCGGGCGGAACTCATCCACCGTCATACCGGAAGTGCGCGAGCTGGTGGATAGCGGGATCATGGAGGTCAAAATGATAGAAGGCAAAGCCGTCTACTCCCTGGTCCCGGACCCGGAGGTGTGGGAGCTGCTGGATCGGTTTATCAAGTCCTGTGAAGATCGCCACTTCCGCGTCAAGGTGATCTATCACATCGTGCGCGGAATGCGCTAAGCGAGGAGACGTGATCCGGGGAGGATTGTGCCTTGCACCTGGTCGCACCAGGGGTAGGGGGTGTTGTTGTGCTCTGAGAAGGACCGGTAGTCCACGGAGGCGTGAATAAATGAGCAATGACCGTGTGAAAACGAACATCAAAGGCTTTGATGAGATGATCGAGGGGGGCTTCTTGCCGCAGACCGCCAACTTGGTGGAAGGGCCACCCGGAACCGGCAAAAGTACCTTCGGAATGCAGTTCATCTACAACGGCATCCGCTACTATGATGAGCCGGGAATCATCGTCACATTTGAAGAATTCCCCCAACAGTACTACCGCGACGCGGCAGCGTTCGGCTGGGATTTCCGCGCTTTGGAGAAGGAAGGCAAGCTGCGGGTGATCATGACCAGCCCCGAAGTGACGCGGGCGGACTTGGAAAGCGTAGGTGGGACCATTGAACAGTTGGCCCGCGAAATGGGCGCCCGCCGTATTCTGATAGACAGCATCTCCCACTTTGATCAACTGACCGACGATCCGGTTGAGATGCGATCCATCGTCTACGGCTTCATCAATGCCCTCAAGCGGGAGGGGTTGACCAGCGTCTTGACCCGCGAAAGCCCCATGCTTTTGGGCAGCGAAGAAAGCGACAACGACATCGCCTTTGTGGTGGATAGCTACATCCTGCTACGCTACGTGGAGATCGAAAGCGCGATCCGCAAAGCCCTGTTGGTCCTCAAAATGCGGGGCAGCGATCACGCCAAAGACATCCGCCAATTTGAGATCACCAGCAACGGAATTGAAATCCAATCCCGCTTCGAAGGGCAAGAAGGCATCCTCAGCGGCAACCCGCGCAGCATGGCCCGTGCCTTTGATCAAGCCTTCGGGCCGGGGCGGGGCTAATTCGGGGGAGAAAAATTGTCCGACCTGTTTGGCTCCATCCTGATCCTCTATACCTGGATTGTAGCTGCGATCCTGGTTTTCTTTTTCTTTCTCATCGGGCGGTTCTACGAGATCCGCTTCAAACAAGAATCCGGCTATCGGCTTTTGCTCCTTCCTCTCGTCCTGTTTCTGATAGCGGCGGTGTGGGATGTGTTGGTCAACATCAACACCGGACACCCCGTTCTGGATTTTGTTGGAGAGCCAGGTCCCGATGTCCTGTTTCTGATCGGCGGAACCGTATTGACGGCATTGGGCTATTCTTTGTATCGGACGATGATGGGAGGACGGTAATGAACATCGTCAGCGGAGTTTTAGGGTCGGTCGGTCTGGGATCGCTGGCGATCATGCTCTTGATTCTCGCCCGCTTCGGCTACAAACTAGGGGCCGTGACCAAGATGAAGCCCTACTACCAGATCTACTACGTCGCCATCGGCCTGGTAGGTGTAGCCTTTGTCGTCCGTTTCATCCGCGTGAGCGTCTTCTGGGCGCCGCCGACCATGATCCCTGTCGTGCTCAACGACCCACTCTTTTACCTCTTTCTCTATCACCTCCCTCTTGCCGTGGGGCTGACTTTGGGACTGGGCGTCACATGGCGTTATTGGAGCTGGCTCCTGATGAAAGAACAATTGAAAGAACAATAGTGGATGGCCGAGCGATTTCAACACCTGTTCGACAGCCTGGTAGATGAGGTTGTCGTCGTTGACCGGGACCTGCAGGTTGTGTATGCCAATCCTGCCTGGTTGGGGCGCGTCGGCCTACCGGCCGGCCAGGTGATAGGACGACCGTGTTACAGCATCCTCCGTCACGCATCCCATCCCTGCCCGGTCCACGAATGTGCCATCCAACAGGTGCTACAGACCGGGCAACCGGCACGGGTCACGTGCCCCGGCTATGAATCGCGGCTGGATTCCGGCTGGAGCGATCTTTCGGTCTCCCCGGTACTCGACCCGTCAGGCCAAGTCTCGGAGGCCATCGCCGTCCATCGGATCACCAACCTGCCCCCCGCACACGACTTGGTCTCGGATCGGGACAGATCGCTGGCGGTCCTGCGGGAAATGGTAGATGCCCTGCGCACGGCCGTCATGGTGGCCAATTCCGGACAGGGCCTATCCGCCGTCCTTCGGTCACTCCTGGTACAGTTGAGGCGGGTAGTTGAGTACGACAGCGCGTCCGTCACCCTGCTGGAGGAGGAAGGGTGGCGTGTGATCGTCGGCCAGGGTTTCCCTCCGGAAGCAGACGTGATCGGCATGGTTTTCCCTCCCGATGACAAGAAGGTCGCCTGGATGGAAAAGACCAGGCAGCCGATGGTCATCGCCGATGTACGCCAGGACCCCAACTGGCTGGCAGTCCCAGGCTTGGAGTACATCCGTTCTTGGATCGGTGCGCCCCTCTTTTCCCACGGGCGGATGATCGGAACCCTCAATCTGGACAAAGCAGAACCGGGGTTTTACCACCCCGAAGACGCCCGGTTGGTCATGGCCTTTGCGACCCAAGTGGCGGTCGTGATAGAAAATACCCGCCTTTTGGAAAGCGAACGACGGCGGGCAGCCCAGTTGCAACTGATCCGAGACATCAGCCATCGGGTACTCTCCATCCTGGACGCCGATACGTTGCTCCAACAGGCAGTAGAACTGATTCGGAGCCGATTTGGTTACTACTTCGTCGGCGTCCTGCTGGTGGATGAGACGGGAGAATTCCTGGTCGCCAAGGCCAATAGCTTCCCCTTCGCGCAGGTGGAAAAAACCCCGATCCTCCGTCTCCGTATCGGATCCGAAGGAATCACCGGCCACGTCGCCGCCACCGGTCGGCCCTACATGTCAAACGACGTCCTCCGGGATCCCCTTTACGTGCCGGACGATTCCTTGCCCGATGTGCGTGCCGAACTCGCCGTGCCCATCTCGGCAGGAGGACGGGTGATCGGCGTGCTGGAGATTGACAGCGATCGGCCCCATGCCTTTGATGAAGACAGCCTGTTCGTCGCCCAAAGCCTGGCCGATCAATTGGCCATCGGCCTGGAAAATGCCCGTCTCTTTGCCGCTGCGACCCGGCGCGTGGCAGAGCTGGAAGCCGTCCATGAGGCCAGCTTGGTCGTCACCTCCACCCTGGACCTCCAGACGGTGCTGGATGTGATTCTGGAAAAGGTCCTGGAACTCCTCCCCGGCGTGCAGGACGCCCATATCTTTCTCTACCGCGATGGAAAACTGACCTTTGGTTCCGCCCTGTACGCCGACGGTCGTCCTCGCTCCAAGCCATGGGCCGAACCGCGCCCGGAGGGATTGACCTACACCGTTGCCCGCCGGGGAGAGGCGATCATCGTCCCCGATATGCAAAACCATCCCCTTTTCGCCGGCGCGCCCGCCGATTGGAAGGGAAGCATCGTCGGGCTCCCCCTCAAGATCGGGGAGCGTGTGGTCGGGGTGATGACGGTTGCCTACCACCAGCCCCGTTCCATGCCGGAAGCCGAAATGCGCGCGCTGCGACTCCTGGCCGATCAAGCCGCCATCGCCATTGAGAACGCCCGCCTCTTTGATTTGGAGCGCCAGAGCCGTCTGAAATTGCAGCATCTCCAGACAACCGTCGCCAACCTGAGTGCAGAGCTTCATGTAGACGTGCTGCTGGAGAAGATTGTAGAAGAAGCGGTGCGGATCTTTAACGCCGATGCATCCAGCCTGATGCTATGGGATGCCGGACACGAAGCACTGGTCATCAAAGCAGGGTATGGCCTTTCGGAAGAATACATGCGCCGCCAAAGAATCGTCAAGGAAGTTGTGAAAAAGGCAGCGCAGGAGATGGGGCGGCTCAGCCCACAATATATACCGAACCTGGTGGAACAACCCTTCGGCGATCCCGACCTGGTTCGGCAAGAAGGCATCTACAGTCTGCTAAGCATTCCCTTCGGTCGCGAGCAACGGGTTGACGGCGTCCTGAACATCTACAGCAAAGGACAACCCCGCCGCTTTACCGCCTCGGAAATGGAACTGGCCGAGATCTTTGGAGCCTACGCAGCGGTGATGATCGCCAATGCCAAACTCTACCAAGAGACGGAAGCCCACGCCCGCGAGATGGAAGCCTTGGCTGCCGTGGGCCGGGCAGCGGCCAGCCTGGACCTGG
Source organism: uncultured Anaerolineaceae bacterium (assembly GCA_964593865.1). Taxonomy (GTDB): domain Bacteria; phylum Chloroflexota; class Anaerolineae; order JAAYZQ01; family JAAYZQ01; genus CAZQKE01. The sequence continues at coordinate 8,249 of CAZQKE010000099.1, forward strand.
ATGAGGTGTTATACAAGGGCCTGTCGGCTCTGGTAGGCGTGCGCAATTTCGAACGGGTGCATGTCCGGCTGCTGGACCATGCCCGCGGAGAACTGTGGCTACACCCTGCTTTGCAGGATCAATTCCCCAGCCGTGCCCGGGAAAGCATCCCTCTAGAAAAGGGGATTTGTGGACGGGTAGCCCAAACGGGCAAGCCGCTGCGTGTAGGAGATGTACGCCGGTTTCCCGGTTATATCGCAAGCTACCCCGACACCCGAAGCGAAATGGCCGTTCCCCTGCAGGCCGGGAAGAGGATCATCGGTGTCCTGGACGTGCAGAGCACCCGCCTGCACGCCTTTTCTGAGGATGACGAACGGTTCCTGCTGACACTGGCGGGACAATTGAGCACCGTATTGGAGAACGCCCGCCTCTTTGACGAATCCCAGCAGCGTGTACGGGAACTCACCGCCCTAACCCAGGTGAGTCAAGCCCTGAACAAGGCCGCCGACCTGAACACCATCCTGGATATTGTGTTAGAAGAAGCCTTTGCCCTCCTCAAAGGGCGCGAAGGTTCGATCATCCTGATAGATCCGCCGGATAGCAATCGGTTGCGCATCGTCGCCGAGCGAGGGTTGGGCCGCGAGGTGGTTGAGGCGTTCAACAATCGCCCGGTCTATGCCCACGAAGGAACGTACCGGCGCGCCTTGATGTCGGGCCACATCGTTGAAGTTGCCGACACATCGGCCGATCCCGACTTTTTGCGTGACGTGGGTTCGCGGGCGACCTCCATTACCAACGTCCCTCTCATGACCGACCGGGGGGCCATCGGCCTGATCGCCATTGAGGGATTACCCCAAGACGACACAACCCGCCGCCTGCTCATGGCCCTGGCCGATATGGCAGCCGTCGCCATTGACAAAGAACGCCTGCGCCTGGAAACCTCCGACCGTCTGGCCGAGGTGACCACCCTCTACACCCTGGCCACGCAGATCACCAGCAGCCTTTCCCTGGAGACGGTACTGGAGTCCATCGTCACCATCCTCAAGCTGACCCTGGATTGCCGCGCGTGTTGCATCTTTTTGCTGGATTCCAAAGGCGAGTACCTGCAACTGGAGGCCGCCAGCGGCCTGGATCAGCGTTGGAAAGGAGTAGCCCGCCTGCGGGTCGGCGAAGGGATCAGCGGGCAGGTCGTCGTGGAACAGCATCCGATCTACGTCCCCGATACTCTGATGGAACCGGACTTTATCTTTTTTGACCCGCGCATCCGCTCCCTGCTGGTCGTCCCCCTCATCGTCCGCAACAAAACCATCGGCACATTGAGCATTGACGATTGGAAACCCAACGCCTTCCAGGAAGAGGCCCGCCTGCTGACCATTGCCGCCGCCCAAGCAGCGGTCGCCATTGAGAACGCCCAGCTGTACGAAAGCCTACAGGAGAGCTACACCAGTTTGGCCCAAGCCTACGAAGAGCTGCAGCACCTGGATCGGCTCAAATCGGAACTGGTGCAAAACATTTCCCACGAACTACGCACTCCCTTGACCTTCATCCGCGGCTATGTTGAGCTACTCCAGGATGGAGACATGGGCGAGCTCAACGAGGAACAGCAAGCCGCCATTGACATCGTTGCCGCCAAGGCGGAGATGCTTTCCAAACTGGTAGATGACATCATCTCCCTCCAGCGGACAACCCGCTCTCAGGATTTTGAACGCTTGGACCTGGCAGAGATGGGCCATGCCGCCGTCCAAGCTGCCCAGGCGGCTGCCGGGGAAATGGGCATCACGCTGCAAAAGGAGATTCCGGTATCGCTGCCTCCCGTCTTGGGCGACCGGCAACGGCTCCTCCAGGTCTTTGACAACCTGCTGGGCAACGCCCTCAAATTCAGCGATCCCGGAGATACGGTCACGGTGCGCATCTTCCAGGACGGAAACTATATCCGGACCGAGGTTGAAGACACCGGCATCGGCATTCCCGCCGATCAACTACACCGCATCTTTGATCGGTTTTACCAGGTGGACGGAACGACCAGCCGACGCCACGGCGGGACCGGGCTGGGGTTGGCCATTGTCAAGCAGATTGTGGAAGACCACGGCGGGGAAGTGGGCGTGGAAAGCGAACTGGGCAAGGGCAGCCTGTTTTACTTTACCATCCCCCTGGCTGGTGACGAGTCGGCGGGACCGGACCCTCCCGCCGACTAGGCCGCCGTCCGGACGGGTCCTGCTCGCGGTTGCCATGCGCCGCCGGGGGAACCTACACCCGGCCTACGACAGGGGAGGACCGCCGCAAAGGGCAGTGGGGGTAAGGGACGGTCCGGTCGTCCGCGACCGTGCCCAAATGTACGAATGGCCGGGCGTATTCGCGCCCGATTTCGTGGACGGCCCGCTTTGGCGGTTTCGGAGATGTGAACCGCAAAGGCGCAAAGGCCGCAAAGGAAAGAAGTGGCGACTCAAGTCGCTCCTTTCGGGCCTGCGGCCGGGCGTCCGCCTACGCGGACGCTCCCGCTTCCTCCGCCTGCATGGCAGGCGCGCACGCACAGGCGGGCGGTCGGCCAACGGCCCGCCAGGGGCGGTTTCAACCGCTATTTTCTAGGAGGTGAGGTAGCAGAATGCCGATACGAACCTTTGCCGAACTGTTGGAAGCGGCACGGGCCAAAGGCCCCAAGCGGGTGGCCGTGGCCGCCGGACAGCAGAGCGAAGTCATGCTGGCCGGTCTTGACGCCGAACGGGAAGGACTAGCCGAGGTGACCCTGGTCGGCGACGAGGCGCGGATCCGCCAGATCGCCGCCGACGAGGGCTTTGACATCTCGCGGATGGAGATCATTGAAGCCCCGACGCCGCGCGAGGCCGCCTACCGGGTGATGAAACTGGTCAGCGAGGGCCAGGCCGATATTGCCATGAAGGGCAAAGTGGAAACCAGCGACTTTTTGCGGGCCGCCCTGCGCAAAGAGTTGCGCCTGCGCACCGGGCGTCTGCTGACCCACGTTGCCATCTTTGAGATTCCCGACTTTGACCGCCTGATCTTTATCAGCGACGCCGGGGTAGTCGTCGCCCCAACCCTGGAACAAAAGGTCCAGATCGTCCAAAACGCCATCAACGTCGCCCACACCATGGGCATTGAGCTGCCCCGCGTGGCCGTCCTGGCGGCCACGGAGGTGGTCAATCCCAAAATCCCCACGACGCTGGACGCGGCCAACCTTTCCAAAATGGCCGAACGGGGCCAGATTCGGGGAGGGCTGGTAGACGGGCCGTTGGCCCTGGACAACGCCATCTCGCCCGAATCGGCCCGCATCAAGGGCATCAAGAGCCAGGTGGCCGGCTACGCCGACATCCTCATCGCCCCGGACATTGAAGCGGGCAATGTGTTGGCCAAGGCCATCACCTACTTTGCCCAGGGTAAAATGGCCGGGGTGGTCGTGGGGGCGCGCTGCCCGCTGATCCTGCCTTCCCGCTCCGATACGCGGGAGGCCAAACTGGTCTCTTTGGCCCTGGGGGTGATGCTGGCCCCATGAGCGAAGCGGCATTGACCATCTTTACCGGTCGCTTTGGCAGCGGCAAGACGGAAGCGGCCATCAACTTTGTCCTGACCCTGGCCGATGGAGCCGCGCCGCCCATCCTGGTTGACCTGGACATCGTCACCCCCTACTTTCGCTCGCGGGAGATGGTGGAGCGGATGGCGCAACGGGGGGTGGAAGTGGTCACACCGGCGACCGTGGGCCGGTACCTGGACACCCCGGCCATCACCCCCCAGATTTTGGGGGCCATCCAGCAGGCAAACCGGGCCGTGGTGCTGGATGTGGGCGGCGATAAGCAAGGGGCGCGGGCGTTGGGCCAGTTCAGCGAGGCCATCCGCCGCCGGGGGTACACCATGCACTTTGTCGTCAATCCCTACCGCCCCTTCACCGACACCCTGGCCGGGCTGCGGGCCTCCATCGGCGAGATTGAGGCATCTTCCCGCCTGCGGGTCAGCAGCCTGGTGAGCAACCCGAACTTGATGGGCGAAACGACCTGGGAGCAGATCGTCGCCGGGCACACCCGCCTGGAGGAGTTTGCCCGTGCGCTGAACCTGCCCATCGCCTTTGTCTGCATTGAGCGGCGGTGGCAGGATCGGGCCGCCGACCGGCCCTTTGCCCAGCCGGTCCTGCTGCTGGACCGCTATTTCGTCATGTCGTGGGAATGATCTTCGGGGGAAAGCATGAGAATTCGTACATTTGACCAACTGTTGGAAGCGGCCCTGGCGCGAGCACCCAAGCGGGTGGTCATCGTCGGCGCAGGGCAACGGCAGACCCTCCACGCCGCCCGCCTGGCCCGCGGCATGGGCCTGGCCCATTGCACCCTCATTGACAATCTCCATCGCTTGACCCACGTCGCCGAGGAGCAGGGCATCAACCTGGAAGGCATGGAGGTCATTGAAGAGGGAGACATGGTGCGGGCCGCCTACCGGGCCGTGGAGATGATCCATGCCGAAGAAGCGGACCTGCTGATGAACGGGCGCGCCCAGCCGGTGGAGCTGATGGAAGCGGTCCTGGACCGGGAAAAGGGGCTGCGCATCGGCAAACTGATCAGCGACGTCAGCGTATTTGAGGTCCCCGGTTTTGACCGGCTGCTCTTTGTCAGCGATGTGGCCGTCGTCGTTTCCCCCACCCTGGCCCAAAAACGGGCCATCGTCCAAAACGCCATTGACACGGCCATCGCCCTGGGGGTGGAGCAACCCAAAGTGGCCGTCTTGGCCGCGACGGAGATGGTCAACCCGGAGATGTCGGCCAACATGGACGCGGCCAACCTTTCCAAAATGGCCGAACGGGGCCAGATCCGGGGTGGCATCGTGGACGGCCCCCTGGCCATAGACAACGCCATCTCCCTCAAAGCTGCCCAGATGAAGGACATCAAAAGCCAAGTGGCCGGGCGGGCCGACATCCTCATCACCCCCGATGTGGAATCGGGCAACATCTTGGCCAAAGCCATCACCTACTTTGCCCAGGGCAAGATGGCCGGGGTGGTCGTGGGAGCCAAATGCCCAATCGTCATGCCCTCCCGTTCCGACCCGCCGGAGCAGAAACTGATGTCGCTGGCGTTGGGGGTCTATCTGGCCCGTTGAAAAAGCGAATGAGCAAAGGAGTGGTCAAAGATGAGCTACATTGTCATTGATGAGGATCGGTGCAAAGGGTGCGAACTCTGCACCCTGGTTTGTCCTCAAGGCGACCTGGTTCAAATGGCCGACCATTTCAACGTCAAGGGCTACCGGCCTTCCATCTTTGTAGATCCGGAAGGCAAATGTACCGGCTGCACCCTGTGTGCCATGATGTGTCCCGACATGGTCATCACCGTCTACAGAACGGTGAAGAAAAAGCGGAACAGGTGACACGCCGTGTGAACTGTGTAGCGTACGAGGAAAGGAACGGACGCCATGAAGATACTGATGAAAGGCAACGAAGCGATTGCAGAAGCGGCCATCCGCGCCGGTTGCGAAGCCTATTTCGGCTATCCCATCACCCCTCAAACCGAGGTGCTGGAATACATGTCGCGGCGGATGCCGGAGCTGGGGCGGGCCTTTGTCCAGGCCGAAAGCGAACTGGGCGCGATCAACATGGTCTACGGCGCAGCCTGCACAGGGGCCAGGGTGATGACCACCACCTCCAGCCCCGGCTACAGCCTGATGCAAGAGGGCATCTCCTATATCGCCATGTCCTTTGTACCCTGCGTCATCGTCAACATCATGCGCGGCGGGCCGGGCCTGGGCAACATCCAGCCCGCCCAGGGCGACTATTTCCAGATGACCAAAGGCGGCGGCCACGGCGACTACCATCTCATCGTCCTGGCCCCCTCTACGGTCCAGGAGACGGTGGACCTGATCATTGAAGCCTTTGACCTGGCCGACAAATATCGCCAGCCGGTGGCGGTCATCGCCGACGGCATGATCGGTCAGATCATGGAGCCGGTCGAATTCCCGGAGATGAAAGAACCGGAGCGACCGGAACGGCCCTGGGCCTTGACCGGAGCCAAAGACCGGCCCAAAAACGTCATCACCTCCCTGTACCTGGGGGCGCAGAACCTGGAACGGGAGAACATCCGCCTCCAAAAGATCATCCAAGAGATCAAAGCCAACGAAGTCCGCTATGCCGAATACATGATGGAAGGGGCCGAGTATGTCGTTGTGGCCTACGGCACGGCAGGGCGCATCGTCCAGACGGCGGTCAAACAGGCCCGCGCCGAAGGCATCCCCGTCGGCCTGTTCCGCCCGATCAGCATGTTCCCTTTCCCTTACAAGGAGCTGGATGAAGCAACGCGGGCGGCGCGGCGCATCCTGGTCGTCGAACTGAGCGCAGGGCAGATGATTGAGGATGTGCGCCTGGCGACCTGTTGCCGGGTTCCCATCTCCTTCTACGGCAAAATGGGCGGCGTCGTCCCTCTGCCCGATGACATCCTGAACGAGATTCGTGCGATGGCAAAGGAGTGAACCATGAGCGAAGAGGTAGAACTGGTCTTCGGTCGGCCCGAATCGCTGGCCGATGTGGTCACGCACTATTGCCCCGGCTGCATCCACGGCATCGTCCACCGCCTGGTGGCGGAGGTGATAGATGAGCTGGGCCTGCGCAAGCGGGCGGTGGGCATCGCCCCGGTAGGCTGCTCCGTGCTGGCCTACAACTATTTTGAGTTTGACTTTGCCGAGGCCGCCCACGGACGGGCACCGGCCATGGCAACCGGTATGAAACGGGTGCGGCCCGATCTGATCGTCTTTACCTACCAGGGCGACGGCGACCTGGCCTCCATCGGCACAAATGAACTGATCCACGCCGCAGCGCGGGGGGAAAATATCACCATCGTCTTTATCAACAACGCCGTCTACGGCATGACCGGCGGCCAGATGGCCCCCACCACCCTGCCGGGCATGGTCACGACATCGTCGCCCTATGGCCGCGATGTCAAGACCCAGGGCTATCCGGTGCGCGTCTGTGAGCTGGTCTCCCAACTGGACGGCGCAGCCTATGTCGTGCGGCGCACCGCCTACAAACCGGCAGAGATCCGCAAACTGCGCCGCGCCCTCAAGACCGCCTTCCAGGTGCAAATGGCCGGGCTGGGCTTTTCCCTGGTTGAGGTCGTTTCCAACTGCCCCACCAACTGGGGCATGTCGCCCAAAGAATCGCTCCGTTTCATTGAAGAGCGAATGATCCCCTACTACCCGCTGGGGGATTACAAGGTTGTGGATGGGGTGAAGGACCTGAAGTGAAGGGACGAGGTGAGAAATGCACGAAGAGATCATCGTTTCCGGCTTTGGGGGGCAAGGTGCGCTCTTTGCCGGGCAGCTGCTGACCTACACCGGCATGGATGAGGGGTTGCACGTCACCTGGATCCCCTCCTACGGCCCGGAGATGCGGGGCGGCACGGCCCACTGCATCGTCATCCTTTCCGACGACGACATCGGCTCGCCCATCATCCGCCGGCCGACCATCTGTATCGTGATGAACCCCCCTTCCATGGAAAAGTACGAACCGCTGGTCAAACCCGGCGGGCTGCTGGTCGCCAACTCAACCCTGGTGCGCACCCGCTCCCGGCGGACCGACATTGAGACGGTGTACGTCCCGGCCAACGAGCTGGCCGCCGAACTGGGCAACGTCAAGATGGCGAATGTGGTGCTCTTGGGGGCCATGTTGGGCACGCGCGAGATCCTGCCCATTGAAAGCGTCAAGCGTACCCTGGATACGCACATCCCGGAGCGGCGCAAACACATCATTGAACCGAACAAACGCGCCCTGGACCGGGGGGTGGCTTTCGTGCGAGGGGGCTGACAATGCGCTTCGGCAACGTGGACCTGTTCGCCGTTTCCGACGGCATCTACTGGGAAGATGGAGGCGGTCTCTTTGGCCTGGTCCCCAAGACGCTGTGGGAAAAGGTAGCCACGCCCGACGAACGCAACCGGTTGCCCTTTGAATCGCGCTGTCTGTTGATCCAAACCGCCGAGCAACGGATCTTGGTGGACACCGGCCACGGCGATAAGCTACCGGCGAAGAAGCGGGGCTTCCTCAGCCTGCACGGGGAGCGTCGTCTGCTGCGCAGCCTGGAAAAGGTGGGCATCGGTCCCCTGGACGTGGACCTGGTGATCAACACCCACCTCCACGCCGATCACTGCGGCGGCAACACCCACTACAACGAAAAGGGGGAACCGGTTCCCACCTTCCCCTGGGCGACCTACTGCGTCCAACGCCTGGAACTGGCCGACGCCATGTTCCCCAACGAGCGCACCAGGGCTACCTATCTGCGGGAGAATTTCCAACCGTTGGAGGAGGCGGGTCTGCTGCGGGTCCTTTCCGGCGATACACGCTTGAGCGACGAGGTGCGGGTGGTGGTCACACCGGGCCACACCCGCGCCCACCAGTGCGTCGTCATTGAAAGCGGAGGACAAACGGCCATCTTTTTGGGGGATGCAGCCTCCTGGCCGATCCATCTAGAGCGGCCGGCCTGGGTTCCGGCCTACGACGTGGAACCCCTGGTCAGCATCGAGACCAAACGCAATCTGGCCCGTTGGGCCATAGAAAACCACGTGCTCCTCATCTTTGAGCACGATCCCCACATTGCCGCCGGTTATCTGTATCCCACCGAACGCCCCGACCGCTTCCGCCTGGAACCGGTCTCCCTGGACTGACGGGGGATCAGGTTGTCTCATCCCACTCCCGGATGGCATCTTTGATCAGCTGTCGGGCGGTCAGGTTGGGCACGTCGTCCAGGTTTTCATATTTTCGGCCTTCAAAGACAAAATAGACCGCGCCGCCGCTGCCGGGGCGCACGTGCACGTCACGCTCGGCCAGGGCGGGGATCATTTTGAGGCGCCGCTGGAGAATATCCTCAATGTCGTCCACGAAGGTTCGCGGCCGGTCGGCGGTGGGCAGTTTGGGGGTCAGCCGCTGCTGGATAGATTTCGCCAGGGTTGGCTTTTCCGGCGTGGCGGGGGGTTGTCCCATCTCACTCAGCAGGTTGAGGAACTGCTCTTCCACATCGTGCGGTTGGGCTGCGAGGGGAGGCGCAGATTCCGGTGCAGCAGGCTTGGCTTGGATGCGTTGCAACTCGCTCCGGCTGCCCCGCCGCAGGTCCTCACGCCAAGTCTCCGGTGTGGCGGGCAAAGGGGACGAATCGTCCTCCCCCATGGTAAGGACGCCGGTAAACCGGATCAACTCCATGGCCGCGCCGATGATCTGCCGTTTGAGATTGGGATCCGCCACCTCGGCCATGCTCTTGTACCGGACGTTGTCAATCTCTACTTGAATGGGATCTCCCTCTTCTTCACGCACCAGGGCCAAAACCTGGCCTTTGACCTTGAGGGCCGGGCGGGGGGCCAATTTCGCTTCTTCAATCGCCTCTTCGTAGCTTCTTTCCAACCGCTCTCGTTCCCGTCGGTTGGCCGTGATGACATAGACGACCAAGATGACCAAGATGAGAACGACCGCACCGATTAGGGCAAAGATCAGGAATTGCAACAAGCGAAGGTCCAAATTCTCCATAACTCCCTCCACGGAATCGGGAAGATCTCGGTGACATTATACCAAAGGGTGCGTCCGGCGTCCAGTCCCCTTTTGGTACTACTCTTGCGTCGGCGCGTCGTTCATGATAGAATGAAACCAACTTACAGGGGAGGTTCCTATGGATATTGCCTTTTTTGACGTGGAAACCCAGCGTTCTTTTGACGAAGTGGGCGGGCGGCACAACATCCGCAAGCTGGGCCTTTCGGCGGCGGTGATCTATTCCACCGCCGACAACGCTTTCCACCATTACGTGGAAAAGGACGTGGCCGACCTGATCGCCGATCTCCGCGCCGCCGACCTGGTGGTGGGGTTCAACCTCCTGCGCTTCGATTATGAGGTCTTGCGGGCTTATACCGATGACCCGCTGGACGACTTGCCCACGGTGGACATGCTGGACCACATCTACAAGCGGTTGGGCTTTCGCGTCAGCCTGGACAACCTGGCCGGGGCGACGCTGGGCGCGTCCAAATCCGCCGACGGCTTGCAGGCGGTGCGCTGGTACAAGGAAGGTCGCATCCGGGAAATTTTGGATTACTGCCAGCAGGATGTGGAGGTCACACGGCGGCTGTACGAATACGGCAAGCAGCACAAGCACGTCAAATACCGGGATCGGCGATGGCGGGTCAAAATGGTCCCGGTGAATTGGTAGAGATAAGGATAAGGAGAAGACCTTCGCGCCCGTGGCGTCTTGGCGGTTCCAACCGCAATTTTCTCTGTAAGTTGGAAACTTGCGCCACCGGGGCGGCCGTATTCGCGCATTCGTGTTCAATTCGTGGACGGCTCACCTGGCCGATCTGATCCGTAGCTTCGTGCAAGGGGAGTTGAGGGTTGACACGCACTAACCCGGCGTACCTGTCGCTTTTGCGTTCCGGTGAACTGAAGCGCCGCGTGGCGGAGGCTTACGCCCGCCTGGAAAGGTGCGATCTCTGCGCCCGCGCGTGCGGCGTGAACCGCCGTCTCTACCCACAAAAGGCCGGTTGCCGCACGGGGGAACGGGCCGTCGTCGCCAGCTACGGTCCCCACTTTGGCGAAGAAGACCCGCTGGTGGGCAGAGGCGGTTCCGGGACGATCTTTTTCGCATGGTGCAACCTGCGCTGTCAGTTTTGCCAGAACTATGACATCAGCCAGCACGGGATCGGGCGCGAGGTGGAACCGGAGGAGCTGGCCCAGATGATGCTGGACCTGCAACAACAGGGCTGCCACAACATCAACTTTGTCTCACCCAGCCACGTCGTGCCCCAAATCCTGGCCGGGGTACTCATCGCCGCCGAAGCAGGGCTGCGTCTGCCTCTGGTCTACAATACCGGCGGCTACGATTCGCTCCAAACGCTGGCCCTGTTGGACGGCGTGGTAGATATTTACATGCCCGATATGAAATATGCCGACGCGCAGGTGGCCCGCCGCTACTCCCAGGTCGCCAACTATCCGGCGGTCAATCGGGCGGCGGTCAAGGAGATGCACCGTCAGGTGGGCGACCTGGTCCTAGACAAACGGGGTATTGCCCAACGAGGGCTGTTGGTCCGTCACCTGGTCCTGCCGGAAGGGCTGGCCGGGACGGAGCAGATCGTCCGCTTTCTGCGGGAGGAGGTTTCGCCCAACACCTACATCAACGTCATGGCCCAGTACCGACCCTGCTACCGTGCCCACGACCTGCCGCCCCTGGATCGGCCCATCACCCAGGCCGAGTACGCCGAGGCGGTGCGCTTGGCCCAGGAAGCCGGACTGCGCCTGGACGAACGGCGGGCGCGGTTGTTGTGGTTGTGGAGGTGAAGGACGGCGGTGAAAACAACTACGACAACCGGAGAGAGCATTATGGCCTTGCGGCGCGGTGACGCGGTCCTCATCCCCTTTCCTTTCTCGGACCTGTGCGCGAGGTAGACAGGCGGCTGCGCTTGGCCCTCGCTCTTGACCGACAAAACTGCGTCCGGACGAACGGCGGGCGCAAAGGGAGGAACTTTGCTCCGAACCATTCTCAACCGCAAACAAAACCAACTGCTTCAGGACGAAAAGGAGACGTTGGAACGCCTGCAACTGGCCCTGGCCGGGTTCCAGGTCGCCACCGAGGACCTGCGCACCCTCCAAAAATCGCTGCGCCAGCTGGATGAACTGTTCCTGCTGGTCGTCGTCGGCGAATTCAACAGCGGCAAATCGGCGTTCATCAACGCCCTGCTGGGCGAACGATTCCTGCCGGAGGGAGTGACCCCCACCACGGCCCAGATCCATATCCTGCGCCACGGCGAAGCCACCGAGCGAGAAGTGGCCGAAGAGAGCGTCTTGGTCCTCACCCACCCCGCCGATTTCCTACGCGAGATCAACATCGTGGACACGCCGGGGACCAACGCCGTCATCCGTCGCCACGAGCAGCTGACCCAAGAATTCGTCCCCCGCAGCGACCTGGTGATTTTCGTCACCTCCGCCGACCGACCTTTCACCGAAAGCGAGCGGGCCTTTATGGAGCGCATCCGCGAGTGGGGCAAAAAGGTCGTCATCCTGCTGAACAAGATTGACCTGCTGGAAGACGACCAGGTGGCCCAGGTGGTGGATTTCATCGGCCAGAACGCCCTGGCCTTGCTGGGTTTTACGCCGGAGATCTTTCCCGTTTCGGCCAAGTTAGCCCTCAAGGCCAAGCAAGCCGAAAGTCGCCGCGAGTATCGGGCCTTGTGGCAGGCCAGCCGGTTCGATACCGTCGAAACCTACATCCACAAGACACTGGATGAAAAGAGTCGCCTGCGCCTCAAACTGCGGAACCCCTTGGGCGTCGGCGAGCGGCTGGCAGCCGACTACCTGGAGATCGTCCGCAACCGTCTGGACCTGCTGGCCGAGGACGCCCAAGCCATTGAAAACATTGAACGGCAGCTGGAAATCTACCGCCGCGACATGCAGCGCGATTTTCGCTACCGCCTGGCCGACGTGGAAAACATCCTCCTGGCCATGAACAACCGGGGGATGCTCTACTTTGACGAGACGTTGCGCCTGGCCCGCGTCTTTGACCTGGTCAACACCCAGCGCATCCAGGGCGAGTTTGAGCGCAAAGTGGTGGCCGACACCCCCTACCAAATTGAACAGGAAGTCAACGCCCTCATTGATTGGCTGGTGGCCAAAGACCTACGGCAGTGGCAGGCCACGTTGGAGTACCTGGACCGCCATCGGGCGCGGGTCCACGATCAGGAAGAGCAGATCATCGGCCAGGTAGGAGGGCCGTTTGAATACAACCGCCGCGCCCTCCTCGATTCGGTGGGGCGGGCGGCCAAAGAGGTGGTGATGACCTACGACCGCGAGGCGGAGGCCCGCCAGCTGGCCCAAGGGATGCGCGACGCCGTAGCCGGTACGGCCCTGGTCCAGGTGGGGGCCGTAGGATTGGGTGCGGTCCTGGTGGCGGTGATGCACACCGCCCTCCTTGACTTTACCGGCATCCTGACGGCAGGCGCGGTTGCCGTCGTCGGTCTGCTCATCATCCCCGCCAAACGGCGCAAGGCCAAGAACGACCTGCACGCCAAACTGGAGGACCTGCGTCGGCGGCTCATTGAAGCCATGACCGAGGAATTTGAGCGGGAACTGGACCGCAGCCTGCGTCGCCTGCGCGAAGCCATTGAACCCTATACCCGCTTTGTCCGTGCCGAGCAGGAAAAACTGGCCCGGCTAGAAGAAGAGTTGGCCGACATCTCTGCTGCGCTGGGGAAACTGCGGGCACGGGTAGAAAACCTCTAAACGAACAACGGAGCAGGCGAAAGCAAATGCCTCCGCCTGCTCCGCGCACAGATCTTCCGGAGCAACCTTGCCTATTGCCCCCTGGCGACCAGCGGGAGATAGATGTAGAAGGTGGAGAAAGTCAAGCTGGCGGCTGTCTGCTCCGTCACCTTGATCCCCGAAGGAGACGTACCGGTGACGGTCACGGTGTTGGTCAACGGGCCGGGCAGGTCCCCTGCGGTGACGGTGTAGGTCAAGACCCCGCCGGTGCTCGCCCCCGGCGCCAAGGTGGTAGAGCCTAGAGTCACAGATCCGAGCTTATCGTCCACCGCCACAACGGAGCTGAGGGTCACATCACCGGTGTTGGTGACCAGGTAGGTGTAGGTGACCACCTCGCCGACGCCGGCCGTGGTCGGCGTGACCGACTTGGTGACGGTGATGGAGGGGTTGCTGGTCAACGCCACCGAAGCGCTGCCCTCGGCGGTGACATCGTTCCCGACCGGCGGCGTACCGGTGACGGTCACGGTGTTGACCAAGGGGCCGGGCAGGTCCCCCGCGGTGATGGTGTAGGTCAGGACCCCGCCGGTGCTCGCCCCCGGCGCCAAGGTGGTGGAGCCTAGAGTCACGGATCCGAGCTTATCGTCCACCGCCACAACGGAGCTGAGGGTCACATCACCGGTGTTGGTGACCAGGTAGGTGTAGGTGACCACCTCGCCGACGCTGGCCGTGGTCGGCGTGAC
>CAZQKE010000100.1:0-10146 GCA_964593865.1 uncultured Anaerolineaceae bacterium
GGCGACGGCCTCACGGGTCACGTCGTCCACGGTCGGCCCCAAGCCGCCGCTGGTGATCACCAGGTCGGCGCGGGCCAGGGCTTGGGCCAACGCCTGGGCAATGCGCAATTCGTTATCGCCGACGGTGGTGCGGAAAAAGAGATCAATGCCCAGGTCCCGCAGCTGACGGGCCAAATAGGTGGCGTTGGTATCATCTATCTGTCCCAGCAGCAATTCGGTCCCGGTGGTAACGATCTCGGCACGCATGGCTTCCCCCCGGAGGACATTGTACCACAATCGGGAACGGTGACAAGTTTCCCCGCCGGTCCTGTCCCTGCCTGTTGCTACCGTCCTATTTTGCCCGGAATGCTTTTTAGCGTATAATCCGGTCCAAGTAACGGAGGAGCGTGCTTGATGGGGAAAATAGCCGCACTGTTTGACTTGGACAAGACGCTGTTGGACGCTACGTCGGGATGGCTCTATGCCCGCTACATGTACCGTACCGGGCGGATGAAACACCGCGATCTGCTGCAAGTAATGTGGTGGAACCTGCTCAACAAGGTGGGTGTTTTGACCATGGAGGAATTCTTCCTCCGCTGGGTGGCCGAAAGCAACGGTATGGACGCGGAGGAGATGCAACGGGCTTGTGATCTGTGGTTCGTTGAGTCGGTCTTGCCCCACCTGACGGAGAAAGGACGGCGTCGGGTAGAGGAGCATCAGGCGCAAGGGCATGTGGTCGCCATCGTCTCCGCTTCCACCCAGTATGTGGTCCGCCCCATGGCAGCACATCTGGGCCTGGGCGAGCGATACGTTTGCACCCACCTGCGGATCCGCGACGGTCGCTTGACGGGGGAAGTGGAGCCACCCCTCTGCTACGGTCCGGGCAAAGTCGTCTGGGCCGAACGGTTCGCGGCGGAATACGAGGTGGACCTGGGCCGCAGTTACTTTTACACCGACAGCATCAGTGATCGCCCTCTGTTGGAGCGGGTAGGGCATCCCGTAGCCGTGAACCCCGACCGCCGATTGCGTAAACTGGCCCGGCAGCGGGGCTGGCCCATTGAACAGTTTTACTAAGCGGAACACCCGATTCTCCGGGGTCGCTATTCGGTTGCGACGACAAAGGCAACGGCATACTCGCGGCTGTGGGAAAGGCTGATGGCCCAGCGGTGCAGCCCCTGCGCGGAGGCCAGATCCGCCGCCCGGCCTGAAAGGTAAACCTCCGGCTTGCCGTGGGGATCGGGCAGGATTTCAACCTCCCGCCAGGCAATGCCCCGGTCGCTGAGGTGCTGCATTCCCACCCCCAAGGCCTTGGAGACGGCTTCTTTGGCGGCAAAGCGGGCGGCCAATTCGGCAGGATGGCGGCGGTAGCGGGCCAGTTCCGCCGGGGTAAAGATGCGTTCCAGAAACCGCTCCCCGTGGCGTTCAACGACCCGCTGCACGCGCGCAATCTCAATGATGTCTACGCCTGTGGCTAGGGGCATGGTCGCTCCAAAATTCGCTCTCGGAAATTGCAAACCGGGCCGGCCACGAATCGGGCACGAATGCACGAATTCGGCCCGGTAGCGCAAGGCTCCGGACTTGCAAATCGCGGTTGAAACCGCTCCCCCCGCAGGTTCAAGCGGGCCGAAGGCCCGGCAACCTGCGGGAGGGTCTTTTGCGCAATCTACATTGTCCGGTGCGGCCCGGCAACGGCCAGGGCGTAGCATTCGGGGTCCAGGTAGCGGCGGGCGACCTCCTGCACTTGGGCAACGGTGACGGCCCGCACCAGGGCCGGGTAGCGTTGCAGGTAGTCAAACCCCAAGCCGTACCGCTCCATATCCAGCATGACGCTCGCCAGGCCCTCGTTGGTCTCCAGTTGGAGCGGCAGGGAGCCGGTGAGGAAGGACTGGCTGTCCTCCAGCTCCGCGACGGGGACCGGTTCCTCGCGCAAGCGGCGCACCTGGGCCAGGATGCCCTCAATGGCCCGTTCCACGTTGGTCGGCGCGACCCCGGCGATGGCGGCCCACGGCCCGGCCCCCAGCCCCGCTTGCAAGCTGCTGTAGACATAGTAGGCCAATCCTTGCCGATCGCGGACCGAATCCCCCAGGCGGCCCATCATGCCGAACACGCCCAGGATGGTGTTGGCCAGGTGGGCGGCCATAAAGTCATCGTCGTTGCGGGCCAGGCCCGGCCAACCGAGCATGATGTCGGTCTGGGCCATGCCCTCTACGGGGGTGAACCGCCGACGCGGCTCGTCGAGCCGGACGGCAGGGGGGATGCTGCGGGTGGGGCTTGCTCCGGGCGCGCCCGACCAATCGCCCAGGGCGGCTTCCACCTTTTCCCGCACGGCCTCCGCCGAGACGGCCCCCACCACGGCCAGGACCATCCCCTGGGGCGTGTAATGTTGGGCATAGTAGCCGGTCAGCGATTCGCGGTCCAGGGCGGCGACGGTCTCCGGATAGCCCTGGACGCTGCGCCCGTAGGGATGGTCGGGGTAGAGCAGTTCGCGGAAGGTCAGGCTGGCCATGCGTCGTGTGCTGTGGGCGCGGCGCTCCAGGTCGGTGAGGATCTGGCCCCGCAGTTTTTCCACTTCGGCGGCGGGGAAGGTGGGCCGCCGCAGGCAATCGGCCAGGATGTCCAGGAGCAGGTCCAGGTCTTCCGCCAGGCCCTTGCCGCCAAAGCCGACGGTGTGGACGCCGCTGCTAAACCCCAACTGCGCTCCAACCGATTCCAATTCCCGATTGATCTGGGCAAAGGTACGGTTCTCCGTGCCGCGCATGAGCATCCCGGCGGTGAACCCGGCCAATCCGGCCTGCTCCCGCGTCTCGCCGAGGGAACCGGCCCACAGGTAGCCGCTCAGGACGACGGCGGGGCTGGAGGGGTTTTCATAGACCAGCAGGGTCAGGCCGTTTTCCAACTCGCTGCGAACGATGGTCTCCGGGGAAGGCATGGCGGCGGTCATGGCTGCACCTCCTGGGGGATATAGTGGCCCACGGTGCGGTTGCGCCGGACCAGGTAGGTTTCGGCGGCCCGGCGGACATCCTCCACCGTGACGGCGGCCAGGCGGTCCAGGTAAGCGGCGAACCAGTCGGTATCGGCGACGATGGAGGAAAGGCCCAACCAGAACCCCCGGTTGGTCACGCTTTCGCTGGAATAGGCGAATTGGGCGCGGGCCTGCTTGATGGCGGTCTGTACCTCCTCCGGGGAGATGGCCCCCTGGAGGACGCGGTCCACCTCGGCGTCCAGGGCAGCCTCCACCTCCGCCGGGCTGCGTCCGGTCCGCACGGTGGCGGTGATGTTGTAAAGGTAAGGGTCGAGCATGGGCCACAGGGAGCCGGAGACGCCCGCTGCCAGCTCGGTTTCCACCAGGGCGCGGTAGAGGCGGGAGCTGCGGTTGGGTGGGGAACCGGCAAAGACGTTCATGCCGCTGGCCCCGGTCAGGATGCTGCTGAGGACGACCATGGGGAAAAAGTCGGGGTCGGCGGCGGCGGGGGCGCGGTAGGCGACCTGCAAGTAGGCGGTAGCCCCCGGCCCTTCCACCTCTACGCGACGCTCGCCGCGTTGGGGCGGTTCGGGACGATGGACCGGTTCCGGGTTGGAGCGGGCGGGGATGGGGCCGAACCGCTCCTCAATGCGGGCCAGCATCTCCGAGGCGTTAAAATCGCCCACGGCGACGACGATGGCATTGTCCGGGCCGTAGTAGGTCTGGTAGTGCCGCCACAGGTCGGCGCGGGTCATGGTTTCCAGGTCGCACATATCGCCGATGGTCTCATGGTGATAAGGGTGCACCCGGAAGGCGGCGGCGACCACCTCCTCGCTCAGCAGAAAGGTGGGCTGGTTCTCCGCCCCTTGCCGCTCGGAGATGACGACGGTGCGCTCCAGTTCCACCTCCTCCGGGTCAAAGAGGGCATTCACCATGCGGTCCGATTCAATGCGCAGGGCCAGGTCGGCCCGGTCGGCGGGCAGGGTTTCAAAAAAGGTGGTGAAATCCAGCCAGGTGAGGCCGTTCATCACGCCGCCGTTGCGGGCGATCTGGGTGTCAATTTCCCCTTTGGGGAAGGCTTCCGAGCCTTTGAAGAGCATGTGCTCCACCCAATGGGCAACGCCGGTGATGCCGGGCACTTCGTTGCGGCTGCCGACGCGATACCAAACCCAAAAGGTGGTCACCGGGGCGTGGTGGCTCTCTTGGAGCAGGACGGTCAGGCCGTTTTCCAGGGTGTGACGTGCTACGTCCATTAGAAACCCTCCAATCTGGTCACGTCCACGATGCCCCGGCTCAGTTCCCAGATGTCTTGCAGCAGCCCCAGGCGGACGGCCCGCAGGGTCGGATCCTCGTGCATGACCAGGACATCGTCAAAGAAGCGGTTGATGGCCGGGACCAGGGGCCGGATGGCGGTCAAAAAGTGGTCCACGTCGCTTTCCGGCGTGATCTGGGCGCGGGCGGTTTCATACGCTTCCCGCAGGGCGGCGGTGGCCGGTTCGGGGTCCGGGCCGGGTTGGAATTCGTACCGCTCGTCCAGGTTGCGGACGATGCGGATGCAGCGACCGTAAGCGTTGAGCAGGTCGGACCAGTCATCGCGCTCCACCCAGGCGGCCAGTTGGCGGGCGGCGCGGTAGGCGGTGTAGGGGTCGTCGCCCCGTTCGGCCAGGACGGCGTCCACCACGTCGTGGCGCAGGCCCTGTTCCCGCAGCCAGCCGCGCAGCCGCTCGGCGATAAAGGCGGCCACGGCGGTCAGGGCCTCCTCGCCGACCGGCACGGGCATCGGCTCGGCGGCGGCGGAGAGGAGGGGGCGCAGCGACAAGGGGGCCTTGCGGGCGATGAGGTTCTGCACCAGGCCCAGGGCGGCGCGGCGCAGGCCGTAGGGGTCGGCGGAGCCGCTGGGGGCCAGGCCGACGGCAAAGAGTCCCACCAGGCTGTCCAGACGGTCGGCCAGGGCCAGGGCCAGCCCCGGCCCCGTCTCCGGCAGGGCGTCCCCGGCATGGCGCGGCAAATAGTGTTCAAAGATGGCCTCGGCCACCGCCTCCTCCTCGCCGGAGAGGCGGGCGTACTCGCGGCCCATGATCCCTTGCAGGCTGGTCATCTCCACGACCAGTTGGGTGGCCAGGTCGGCTTTGCACAGGTGGGCGGCGCGGGTGGCAACGGCCAGTTCCTCCTCGCCCAGGCCCAGGGCGCGGCCCACCACCGGCACGAGCCGTTCCAGCCGCTTGCTCTTGTCCAGCATGGAGCCGAGCTGCTCCTGGAAGGTGAGGGTGTCCAGGCGCGGCAGGAAAGCCTCCAACGGTTTGCTTGTGTCCTGTTCGTAAAAGAATTTGGCGTCGGCAAAGCGGGCGCGGAGCACATCCTCGTTGCCCTCACGGACCACGTCCAGGTGCCGGTCGTCGCCGTTGCGCACGGCGATAAAGAAGGGTTGCAATCTGTCGGTTGCCGGTTGCAGGACGGGGAAGTAGCGTTGGTGCTTTCTCATCACCGAGATCAGCACTTCCTGGGGCAGGGCCAGGTACTCCTCTTCAAAGCGGCCCAGGAGGGCGGTCGGTCGCTCGACCAGGTTGGTCACTTCGTCCAGCAGGGCCGGGTCCTCCGGGATGCGCCCGCCGACGGAGGCGGCTAACGCTTCGGCCTGCCGGCGTATCTGCTCGCGGCGTTCGGCGGGGTCCACGACGATGTGGTTTTCGGCCATCGTGGGTAGGTAGGCGTCGGCATGGGCGAGCTCAATGGAGGGCGAACCCAGGGGGCGCAGCCCCCGCGTGGTCCGCCCGCCGGTAACCCCGGCGTACTCAAAGGGCACGACCTGATCGCCCAACAGGGCCACCAGCCAGCGGATGGGCCGGGGGAAGGCGACGTTGCTGGCGTTCCAGCGCATCGTCTTGGGGAATTTGAGACCGGCGATGAGGCGGGGCAGCAGTTCGGCCAGGACCTGGGCGGCGGGGCGGCCTTCCTCGGTGACGGTGGCGACGACGTAGGATTTGCCGCCTTCTTCCACGACGCGCAACGTTTCAACCGGCACGCCCTGTTTGCGGGCAAAGCCCTGGGCGGCGCGGGTGGGGTTGCCCTCGGCATCAAAGGCGACGCGGGCCGGGGGGCCTTGCACCTCCCGCGTCACATCCTCCTGGCGCGGGGCCAGCTCCCGGACCAGCACCGCCTGACGGCGTGGTGTGCCCACAACCCGGATGCTTTTGTAACGCAGCCGCGCTTCATCCAACAGGCGGGGGGTCAAGGCTTGCAACTGCTCCAACGCGGAGGCCAGGTCGGAGACGGGGAGTTCCTCGGTTCCGATTTCCAGG
The DNA here is from genome assembly GCA_964593865.1 of uncultured Anaerolineaceae bacterium. Taxonomy (GTDB): domain Bacteria; phylum Chloroflexota; class Anaerolineae; order JAAYZQ01; family JAAYZQ01; genus CAZQKE01. Next base: position 6,241 of record CAZQKE010000100.1, read on the forward strand.
AGGAAGGTCGTGGGTTGTGAGCTGTAGGTTGTGGGTTGTGGGTGGGGGGTAGGGGGATGTGTGGGTTCCCGGCCACCCGCTGCCAAGAAGGGATAGCCCATCTCTTTGCGCTGCTCCACGTAGAGGCGGGCCACGCGGCGGGTCAGGTTGCGCATTCGCCGAAAGTAGGAGGCCCGCTCGGTGACGCCGATGGCTCCCCGCGCGTCCAGGATGTTGAAGGTGTGGGAGCAGCGCAGGATATAGTCGTAGGCGGGGATGACCAACCCTTTCTCCATGCAGGATCGGGCTTCCGCTTCGTAGATGTTGTAGAGTTGGGTCAATCGCTCAATGTCGGCGAGTTCAAAGTTGTAGATGCAGTGCTCCACTTCGGGGCGGCGGTAGATGTCGCCGTAGGTGTGGGTTCCGTCCCAGTCAATGTCCCACACGGCGCGGACCTTTTGCAAATACATGACGATCCGCTCCATGCCGTAGGTCAGCTCCACGGCCACGGGGTCCAGGTTGAGGCCGCCCGCCTGCTGGAAATAGGTGTACTGACTGATCTCCTGGCCGTCCAGCCAGACCTCCCAGCCCAGGCCCCAGGCTCCCAGGGCGGGGCTTTCCCAATTGTCCTCCACAAAGCGCACATCATGTTCCCGCAGGTCAATGCCGATGGCTTCCAGGCTGCCCAGGTAGAGTTCCTGGGGGTTGCCGGGGTCGGGTTTGAGGATGACCTGATACTGGGTGTGCATCTGCATCCGATTGGGGTTTTCGGCGTAGCGGCCATCATCGGGGCGGTAGGAAGGCTCCACATAGCCCACGTTCCACGGCTCCGGGCCGAGGACGCGCAGGGTGGTGGCCGGGTTGGCCGTACCCGCGCCCAGTTTCTCGCTGTAGGGTTGCCAGATGAGGCAACCGTGGTCGGCCCAGTAGCGGTCCAGGCGCATGATGACCTCTTGGAAGGATAAGGGTTTGGTCATGGTTCCACTCCTGTTCTGTCAGATTTGCAGGTGTGTGCCCGATGATGGGGCAACGAAGCGGGCGATTCGGCCCGGCCGAGCAGGTTCCTAAAGCCCGGTAGGATGCCATTATAGACCAATGTGCAGGCTGGGTCAAATCGCTTGGGGCCGCGCCCAAATGCCCGTCTTCCGCCCGACTTTGCCATTCCCCTTTCGGTTCGCAGAGAGGTGCCCCCGAACCCGGAACCGTAAGTCGGCCACCCTCCGATCAGTCTCTCCTCCAAAGTTGCTCCCGGAGCCGATCTGGGGTATCATTCCGCCATCTAGCGGGGGATTGAGGGACTATGACGGAGCAACTTTCACAACCGTGGTACATTGTCATTGAGGGTGCAATCGGCGTGGGGAAAACAACCCTGGCCCGCATGTTGCGCGAGCGGTTCCACACCCACTTGATCTTGGAGATCTTTGAGGAAAACCCCTTTTTGGCCCGTTTTTACGAATCGCGGGAACGATACGCCTTCCAAACCCAGATGTTCTTCCTCCTCAGCCGCTACCGCCAGCAACAACAACGAGTCCGGCCCCTGCTGGGTCGGGAAGCGGTCATCGCCGACTATATGTTCGCCAAAGACCGCCTTTTCGCACGGCTCAACCTAAGCGGCGACGAATGGAACATTTATGAGCAACTCCACAACGCCCTGACCGAGCAGATCCCCCTTCCCGACCTGATCATCTACCTCCAAGCCGATACCGATACGCTGATGAGCCGTATCGCCCAACGCGACCGCCCTTACGAGCGGAACATGGACCGGGGATACATTGATGCCTTGCGACGCGCATACGAAGAATTTTTTGCGGGGTTTCGGGCCGCCCCCGTTTTGCCCATTGACACCAATCCCCTGAATTTCGTTGCCAACCCGGCAGATTTCCGGTTTATCGTGGAGCGGTTGTGCACGGCCTTGCGAGAAGGCGTCCACCAGCCCAGTTTGCCCTCCATGTCGCCCACCGTCGGCGGGGAATCGCTGCTGCGTGCAGGCAGCCCTTTGCCCGATCTGCAACGCTTCCACATTGAGTTGGATCGGCTCAAAGGCTTTGACACCGACATCTTTTTCAATTACATCTGCCTGTGCGAAGAGATCGGCGAACTGGGCAGCGAGCTGGCCGACCTGTGGAGGCGTCGACGCCGAACGGAGACCACCGCTCTTTTCCCCCAAGAAGCGGACCGCATCGGCGAGGAGCTGGCCGACTGCATGGCCTACTTGCTCAAGATTGCCAATTATGCCGGTATTGACCTGGAAGAAGCCTATCTGCAAAAGATGCACCGCAATCGCGAACGGCGGTGGGGATGACTCAACAAGCCCGATAGAAGCACAGCAAGGTACTCCCGTACTTGCGTTGCTCAATCGGACGCAAGTGGCGCAGCTCTAGCGGTTGGAACTCTTTGGGAAAGATCTGAACGATCACCTGCCCCTCGGCGGCCAGCCAGCCGGGGGTAGCATCCAGCACACGCAGTGTCTTGCTCCACAGACCGCGGTATTGAGGCGGAGCAACGTAGATCAGGTCGGCAGGTTGAGGCAAACCGCTCAAGTACTTGAACACATCGGCCCGGACGACCCGTGCCCGGTCTTGCAGACGGGTGCGGCGCAGGTTAGCACGGATGGTCTCCGCCGCTTTGGGATGCTTTTCTACAAAAGTCACCCATTCTGCACCCCGGCTCAGGGCCTCGATGCCCACGCTACCGGTTCCGGCAAAAAGGTCAAGCACGCGGGCACCCACAACCTCCGCTCCCAAGATGTTGAACAGGGCCTCCTTGACCCGATCCGAGATAGGGCGTGTTCCCTTGCCGGGCACGGCCTGCAGCAGCACTCCCTTTGCGCTTCCGGCGATCACACGCATCAGGCATCCCCCCTTCCCGGCAGCAACTTGCCGGTTTGGACAAAGCGTTTCAAGGACGAGAGACGGTACAGTTTCCCGCGTGCGGCGACCCAAGCCAGCAAGCCCAAGCCCACCGCTTCCACGGCGAGGATGGAGGGGCGGGATAGAATCTCGGCGTAGGCGCGGGCCATCGCCCGCGGCGACCCCATGAACTGCCACGAATCCCATCGCCCCAAAAAGGGAAAAAAGAGGGTGCGGCGGTATTTCCACATTTGGTCGGCCAAAAGGTGACCGTTGGCAATGAGGGCATAGGGCAGCCAGCGAGGTTTGCGGATGGCTACCATCGTCGTCAGGGCCACCTGACCCAACAGGGTGTGGGCGATCCCCTGACTCGTCCCGGATTGGGCAAAAAGGGTCAAAGAAAGGGGTTTGTCAACCAAATCCGGCAGCAAAGCGGCGAAGGCCGCCCCCCGGTAGTCAACATCGGCAGCGCGGCCTTGTGATTGGAGCCAGGCCAACGCGGCCCAGGTGTAAGCAACATGCCCCAAAGGCATCATGGTGTAATCTCCGTGGCGAATCGTTGGGCCAGTATAACCGGCTTCCGGCCCGGCGTCAAATGGCCCCGGTCGGACCGCCCTTGTGCATCCGGCCCGATCATAGACGGCCCACGGCCTTGCGGAAGGCAGCAGATTCCCGGCTCCCCATCGGAAACGAAAATCCTACAAAAGCCTGCCGAGGACGGCCGGTCTCGCTTCCCCTTCACATCCTCGGCATCTCGGAAGACGACGGCGGGAGCGACACACGATCCTGCGCACCGACGGAGAAACGGTTGACATTTGCCCCCGGCTGGGGTAGAATAGCGCGGGAGGATGACGACGGCCAGATGATCACCAACTTGACGACAGGCGAAACGATGGCCCGGCGCGTGGTGCGCTGCGATACCTTTTGGAAACGGGGGCGGGGGCTGATGTTCCGCCGCCGCAGCGCGGTGGAGGATACCGTCTACCTCTTTGTTGAAAAGAAGGAAAGCGTCGCCGCGACGACGATCCACATGTTTTTCGTCTTTTTCCCCATCGCCGTCATCTGGCTGGATGCCGAA
>CAZQKE010000101.1:0-10221 GCA_964593865.1 uncultured Anaerolineaceae bacterium
GGCGGCCATCGACGCCGGAGTGGCTACAGGAACAACTACGGATATTGACGGCGACCGCCGACCCATCGGTTCCGCCCCCGACATCGGCGCCGACGAATTCCTCCGGCGCATCTACCTGCCGCTGGTGCTAAGAAATTATCCTTGATCGGAGGTATCCTCCGGTAGCGAGCAGACACCGGCCTGACAACCATTCATATCTTGCCGGACCAGATCAACAACCCCATGCCCACGAACATGACGGCGGCGATCTTGCGCAGGATCGCTTCCGGGATCAAATGGGCCAGGGCCTCCCCGCCCAGGACGCCCAGCAGCGTCACGGTGGTTGCTCGATGAACGAATTACGCGCGGGGTTGAGTGCTTTTATCGTCCTCACCGCCGGCTTCACCGCAGGGACGCCGAGAGCGCGGAGGGAATCTGTGTGAAGCCGACCGCTCCTCGGCGAGTTCTGCCTCCACGGTGTGAAATTTTGTAAATGCCCTTGCTCTGTCGGAACGGGCGGGGCGAGGGCACGTTTGGATTTGCCGTTCCCTTTGTGTTATAATGACGGCCGCCGAGAGTCGGTTGCTTGGCGGGCGCGAGGCCCCAAACTCTGAAAGTAAAAGGAGGCATGGATGAAGGAGATCATTGCAACCGAAGGAGCACCGGCAGCGGTCGGGCCGTATTCTCAGGCAGTGCGGGCCGGTGGGTTTCTGTTTACCGCCGGGCAGCTGGGCCTGGTCCCCGGCAGCAAAGAGTTCGCCGGGCCGGACATCGAAAGCCAGACGCGCCGGGCGTTGCAGAACCTACAAGCGGTGTTGGAGGCGGGCGGCTCCGGTCTGGAATACGTGGTCAAAACCACCGTTTTCCTGGCGGATATGGGCGAATTTGCCAAGATGAACGCCGTTTATGCCGAATTCTTTGGCGAAAATCCCCCGGCGCGCTCGGCGGTGCAGGCGGCGGCCTTGCCCCTGGGCGGGCGGGTAGAGATTGAGGCCATTGCCGTCATCCCAGGGGGTTAGGGGGCTGCGGCCCATTACGTGGGATGAAAACCCTGCGCGGAAACCCGCCCGCAGGCTCGCAAAGCCGTCGTTCGGGCAGGGTCCGAACGCGGTTGCTGGACGTTCCCGGATCCGCAACCCGGCCTGCGGGAGGGCGCGAACGGTGTAGATCAAACCTCCGGCTTTGCGCAGGCTTGGAAACCTGTGCCACGATCACGCCCGGATACGGTTTGCCGAGTGACGTGGCGCAGGCCTCCGGCTTGCGATTTCGCGCAGGTTGGAAACTTGCGCTGCAGATCGCAATACCGGGCAGAAAGGCGGAGGATATTTGGGAATGAGCACCGGCGAGTTCGTCGTCGCCAAGAGCTGGCAGTCGGATCGGCGTGGGCCGGTGCGCTGGATCTTGTCCCATGCCATGCGCCACAAACTGCCCATCTTGGGCGTCTTGGTGGGGGCTTTGAGCAACGCAGCCCTGGCCGCCGCCGTACCGGTGCTGGTGGGCAAAGCCATTGATGCCGTAACCGCCACCCCTGCCGACCTGGGCGGGTTGGGCATGGCTGCGGCCCTCATCGCCGGATCGCAATTGGCGCGGGGCGGGCTGCAACTGATGCGCAACTTTTCCGCCGAGGTGATCGGCCAGCGCATGGAGCGCGACACCCGCGACGAGTTGTACGCCAGCCTCATCGGCAAAAGCATGTCTTTCCACGATCTGCAACCCACCGGCGACCTGATGGCACGGGCCACCAACGATGTGCGCGAGATCAACCTGATGTTCAGCCCCGGCCTCAACCTGGTCATCGGTTCGGCCAACTTTTTGTTCATGCCCCTGTTCATCGCGCCGACCATCCACCCCGACCTGATCCTGGCCCCCATTCTCTACCTGGTGGCCTACGGCCTTTCCTTGTGGGATTATTTGCGGCGATTGCAACCGGCGGCGGCCCAGGTGCGCCGCACCTTTGGGCAGATGAACGCGATGCTGGCCGAAGCCATTGAGGGCATTGAAACGGTCAAAGGTGCGGCCCAGGAGGAACGGGAGAGCCGCCGCTTCCTACAAGCCGCCGGACGCTGGCGCGATGCCTATGTGCGACAGGGAGACATCGAAGCCTTTTTCATCCCCCTGCTGCTGATGGGCCTGGTCCAGGCGGGCGGGTTGCTACACAGCCTGTTGCTCTTTCGCGCCGGGGAGATCGGCGTGGGGGATGTGGTAGCCTTCAACGGGCTGCTGCTCCTCTTTGGCTTTCCCACCTTTGCCGCCCAGTGGGCCTATTCGCGGGTGGCCTCCGGCGTGGTCAGCGCCCGCCGCATCCTGGAGCTGATCAACTACGAGACGGAGCTGGACCAGAACGTGGGCGGTTACGACGCGCCTATACAGGGGGCCGTCACCTTTGAGCACGTGACCTTTGGCTACCGTCCCCCCGGCCAGGCCGCCCGCGCCGAACCGGCCCTGGTAGATGTGTCATTTCACGCCGAGCCGGGCCAGACCATCGCCATCGTCGGGCAGACCGGATCGGGCAAGAGCACCATCGCCAAGCTGATCAACCGCATCTACGACGCCGACCGGGGGCGCGTCTTGGTGGATGGCGTGGATGTGCGTGACTGGAACCTGGAGGCTTTGCGGCGGCAGATCAGCGTCATTGAGCAAGACATCTTTTTGTTCTCCCGCACCATCGCCGAAAACATTGCCTTCGGTTGCCCCAACGCCGGCCGGGAGGAGATCGAAGCAGCGGCGCGGGCGGCTCAGGCCCATGAGTTCATCATGAAATTCAAAGACGGTTACGATACCGTCATCGGCGAACGGGGCGTGACCCTTTCGGGCGGACAGCGGCAACGCATCGCCCTGGCCCGCGCCTTCCTCACCGAACCGCGCATCCTGGTCCTGGACGATTCGACCAGTGCCATTGACAGCGCGACGGAGGACCGCATCCAGCGGGCCATTGAACAGGCCGGGGCAGGCCGAACCATGTTCCTCATCACCCACCGCCTCTCCCAGATCCGCCGCGCCGACCGGATCGTTGTCCTGCGCCGGGGGCGGGTGGAAGCCGTGGGAACGCATGAAGAATTGATGCGCGAATCGGAAGCGTACCGACGCATCTTTGCCCTCTACGAATCGTGATGAACGACGGCGAATTGCCCTCCGGCCCGGAACATGGTATAATCGGACCGTGGAGAGGAGGTGAACATGGCGTTGCATGTGACCGGTGTGCAGGCGATCACCCCCCGCGTCCCCCAGGTTGTGCGCGAGGCGTGGGGGGATGAGGTCGTGGTGGAATTCGTCCCCTGGGTGGAGCAGATGCTCAAGGAGAAAGCACTCCCCTGGGTGGAACAGATCGTGGAGGAAAAAGCGGTCCCCCGTGACGAATACCGCCAGGTGCTCAGCCGCATGGACGTTCTGGAGCGCGATGTCGCCGATCTCAAGGATGAGGTCCGTGCCCTGCGGGTGGAGATGAACGAGCGGTTTGACCGGGTGAACGAGCGGTTTGACAGGATGAACGAGCGATTCGTCGAGATGGAGCGGCACTTTGAGGGTCGGTTCGACGAGATGAACCGTTACTTTGAAGGCCGCTTCGACGAGATCAACCAGCGGTTCGTTAGCATGGAGCGACACTTTGAAGCGAGGCTGGATCAAATGTCCGACCGCATGTTGGTCCAAACCCGCTGGTTGATCGGCACCATCGCTTTGTTCGGCACTCTAATCACGATCCTGATGGCCATTGCCCAGTTTGCCCCCTGAGTTGGTGCATGTCTGTCTTTTTCGGTCTTGATACCGAAGCTTACGACCGCCAATACACCGACCGAGAGCTGATCCGGCGTATTTTGCGCTATTTTGCGCCACACCGCCGCCGGGTGATCGTCGTGGGCTTGCTCATCGCCGCCATCTCCCTGATCGGGGCGGCTCAACCTTTGGTCGTCTCCCGAGGTCTAGACCTGCTGATCGCTTCGCCGGGGATGGCCCTGGTGTTGGGCTTGCCTGCTATCGTGCTGGTCATCGGCGTTCTCTATTGGGTCGGGAGTTGGCTGCGCCGTCGCACCACGGCCCGCATCATCGGCGATGTGGTGTGTACTTTGCGCAGCGATGCTTTTCGCGCCTCCGTGCGCCATGACATGAGCTTCTTTGATGAATTCCGGTCGGGGCGCATTATCAGCCGCATCACCTCCGATACCGACGAGTTTGCCCAGGTCGTCCTGCTCGTCACCGACCTGCTGGGTCAGATCCTGTTGGTCGCCGTCCTTACCGTCGTCCTGTTTGCCATCTCCTGGCAGTTGACGCTCCTGCTCCTGATCCTTTCCCCCTTTGTTTTTCTATTGGCCCTGGGGTTCCGGCGCATCGCCCGGCATGTCACCCGCAAGGGGTTCCGGGCCATCGCCGAGGTCAACGCCGCCATCCAGGAAGCCGTGACCGGTATCAGCGTCGCCAAGAACTTTCGCCAGGAAGCCGCCATCTACGACGCCTTTGACCGGGTCAACCGTCAATCTTATGCCATCAACCTGCGGCGAGGGTTCGTCTTGGCCAACATCTTTCCCCTGCTCAACGCCCTGGCCGGGCTGGGCACGGCAGCCCTGGTCTACTGGGGCGGCCTCTCGGCGGTGACAGAAGCCATTTCTATCGGTGCCTGGTACCTGTTCATCCGCAGCGTGGACCGTTTTTGGTTCCCGGTGATCAATGTCTCTGCCTTTTGGAGTCAGCTCCAAGCCGGGCTGTCCGCCGCCGAGCGGGTTTTCGCCCTTATTGACGCCGAGCCGACGGTACGCCAAGTCGATTCTCAACCCGTCGGTCGTTTGCAAGGCCGCATTGAGTTCGACCGGGTGGATTTCCGCTACTCGGAGCAGGAACAGGTCTTGCGCAATTTCACGCTGGCCATCGCTCCCGGCGAAAGTGTGGCTTTGGTGGGCCATACCGGAGCCGGCAAGAGCAGCATCGCCCGCCTCATCGCCCGCTTCTATGAATTCCAGGGGGGCCAGATCCGTATAGATGGGCGCGACATCCGCACCTTTGACCTGACCGACTATCGCCGTCGGCTGGGGATCGTCTCCCAGACGCCTTTTCTTTTTGCCGGGACGGTGGCCGACAACATCCGTTACGCCCGCCCCGACCTGAGCGATGCCGAGATTGAGGCCATGGCCCGGCGCGTCGGTGATGGTGAATGGTTGGCGTCCCTGCCGGATGGATTACAAACCAACGTGGGAGAACGCGGCTCTCACCTTTCTATGGGGCAGCGGCAGTTGGTGGCCCTCATGCGCGTCCTGGTCCAGGAACCGGCCATTTTCATCCTGGACGAGGCGACGGCCAGCATTGACCCTTTTACCGAGGCCCAAATCCAGGAAGCCACCGACCTGATCTTGGCCCGCAGTACCTCCATCCTCATCGCCCACCGCCTCTCGACGGTGCGCAAGGCGGACCGCATCATCGTTCTGCAAGAAGGGCGCATCATTGAGGAGGGCGACCATGAATCGCTGATGGCCCAGGGCGGCCATTACGCCGAACTGTACGACACCTACTTCCGCCATCAATCGCCCGATTACAGGCCAACGGAGCAAAACCGATAGGCGCGCGGATGGATCCCCTGCGCCATCCGCCACGATCCCGACGGAGAAGTACCTATGGACGAATATCTTCCGACAATAGACTTGCACCGCCACCTGGACGGCAATGTACGTCTGGAAACCATCTTGGACCTGGGGCGGCAGCACAACCTCCCCTTACCCGCTTGGGACCTGGAAGGGCTGCGTCCCCACGTCCAGGTCGTAGGGGATGCCGAGGGCAACTCCTTACCCGGCGTTATGGCCTTTATCGCCAAGTTTGAGTGGATGATCCGCGTGTTGGTGGATTATGATGCCTGTCGCCGTGTCGCTTACGAAAATGTCCAAGATGCCAAGAGTGAAGGGCTGGACTACGTTGAGTTGCGCTTCAGCCCCTGGTTCATGGCCGAGGCCAACAACCTGGACCCGGTCGGCGTTGTTGAAGCGGTGGTGGACGGCGTGGAGGCAGGCGCCCGCGACTTTGGCCTGCGGGTGAACCTCATCGGCATCCTCAGTCGCACTTATGGACCCGATGTCTGTTGGAAAGAGTTGGAAGCGTTGCTGCGCTATCGCGATCATCTGGTCGGCCTGGATCTGGCCGGAGATGAAGCCAACCGGCCCGGCGATCTGTTTGTGAAGCATTTCCACCGGGCACGGGATGTCGGCTGGCGGATCACCGTCCATGCGGGAGAGGCCGCAGGACCGGAAAGCATCTGGCAAGCGGTGCGCGACCTAGGCGCGGAGCGCATCGGCCACGGTGTGGCAGCCATCCGTGACCCGGCATTGCAGGACTTTTTGGCCGAGCGGGGCATCGGGATTGAAACCTGCTTGACCAGCAACGTCCAAACGCAAACCGTGCCCGATTATGCCGGTCATCCGGCCCGCCGTTTCCTGGCGCGTGGGCTGCTCGTGACACTCAACACCGATGATCCGGGCATCAGTGCCGTTGACCTGCAACATGAATACAAGGTTGCTGCGCCTGCCGCGGGGTTGACACCGGCGCAGATCCGACAGGCCAGACGCAACGCGTTAACCGTCGCTTTTCTTTCGGAAGAGGAGAAGAAAGCAATACAGAGGGGTGTAGGAGGTGTGAAATGAGCCGGAATGTGTACGACATCACCATCATTGGTGGAGGGCCGTCGGGCCTCTTTGCCGCCTTTTACGCCGGGCTGCGCGATGCCAAGACAAAAATCGTAGACAGCCTACCGCAGTTGGGCGGCCAGTTGGCCGCCTTGTATCCGGACAAGTACATCTATGACATTCCCGGTTTCCCCAAAGTGCTGGCCCGCGAGTTGGTGGACCGCCTGGTTGAACAGGCAATGCAGTTTTCTCCTCGTGTTTACCTGAACGAAAAGATTGTGGACCTGCGGGCCGATGTGGATGGGTTGGTGGAGCTGGAATCGGAATCGGGCCGCATCCATCGCTCACGGGCGGTCATCATTGCCGCCGGGGTAGGGGCCTTTGTCCCCCGCTCTCTGGATATTCCCGACATCAAACGCATGGAGGGCAAAGGCGTCTACTATATCGTCCAGAATCTGGAGTTCTTTCGGGGAAAGCGGGTGCTGGTCGTGGGCGGCGGCGATACGGCCCTGGATTGGGCGCGTAGTCTGTTGGATATTGCCTCGGAGGTGACGCTCATCCACCGCCGGGGGACTTTTCGTGCCCATGAACAATCGGTGAAAGAGATTTTGCTATCGTCTTGCAATGTGCTGCGCTTTTACGAGCTCAAAGCCTTATACGGTGAAGAGCATGTGGAGGCGGCCACCGTCTTTGACAATCGCACCGGCGAGGAGATGACGCTGGAGATAGACGCTATCGTCCTGGGACTGGGCTTCCTGGCAAATCTGGGGCCGATCAAAAAGTGGGGGTTGGAGATCGTCAAAAACTCAATCCTGGTGGACCGTACCTTCCGGACCAACCTTCCGGGTGTGTACGCCGTCGGAGACATTGCCACGTATGAAGGCAAGTTGAAGCTCATCGCCACCGCCACGGCGGAGGCTGCGGTGGCCGTCAATTACGCACGGCACTACATTGATCCAACGGTCAAAGTCGCGCCCGGTCACAGCAGCCACCGGAAGAAGTGATAGACGCCTCGGCAGTGCCACCGTCCCCGAAGGCAAGGCGAGCGCGGAGATCCCACACCGCAGGGGCGCAGAGACTGCCGGTAAACGATTGATTTTACACGCTTTCTCCCCACCCCCCTCTGCGCCTCTGTGGTAAAGGAAGCCCCGAGGGCGGTAAATGCATCTACCCTATCCATGCAGGCCCGGCTTGGGCTTGGGAATGTGACATTTGTAACTTGCGTTTTCCCCCAACTTGTGGCATAATAGCCACCGTTCTGAGACCAGCCGAGGGAGGGTGTGACATTGCTGTCAGACTATAACTTTATCGGTGTCTTTGTCGTGGTCGCGGTCATTTTCCCCTTTGTCGCTTTGGGGATGGCCTGGCTGTTGCGACCCAAAAAGCCGAATCCGGTCAAATCGGATACCTACGAGTGCGGCCTCCAGACCTTTGGCGATACGTGGGTGCAGTTTCGCGCCCAGTATTACATTTACGCCCTGGTCTTTGTCGTTTTCGACATTGAGGCCGTTTTTCTATTCCCCTGGGCGGTGGCCTACAACAAACTGCCCCTTTGGGCCTTGTTCGAAGCGGCCCTGTTTTTGGGCATCCTGACCGTGGGCCTTGTCTACGCCTGGCGGAAAGGTGCGCTGCGCTGGCAATGAGGAGATGCGTATGGATTTCATTCTCAACTTCTGGGTTGAATTGGGAGCCTGGTTCGGCGGCCTTTTGAGCAGTTGGGGGTTGCCCCCCTGGGCCGTGGACCTGATCGCCGACTTTTTGGGAGTGCTGATCCTGGTGGTGTGCGGCGTTATGGCCGTCCTCATCTTTACGCCCATGGAGCGCAAGGTGATCGCCCGGATGCAGGATCGGCCCGGTCCCAACCGGGTGTGGCCCTACGGCCTGCTTCAGGCCATCGCCGATGCTATCAAGATGCTGACCAAAGAGGACATCATCCCCACCAACGCCGACCGCGCTTTGCACATGCTGGCCCCCCTCATCGTCGCCATCCCGGCCCTGCTCCTTTTCGCCGTGCTGCCCTGGGGGCCGGGCCTCATCGGCGCGAACCTGAACGTCGGTATCCTGTTCATCGTCGCCGTGGGGACGATCCACGTGTTGGCCGTCCTCGTCGCCGGGTGGGGGTCGAACAACAAGTTCTCCCTGCTCAGCGCGTTCCGTGTGGTCAACCAACTGCTGGCCTATGAAATCCCTATGGTGCTCTGCATCCTGACCGTCGTCCTCTTTACCGGCACGATGAAAACCCAGGGCATCGTCGAAGCCCAGACGGTCCCCTACTTTATCGTCATGCCGGTCGCCGCCCTCATCTTTTTGATCAGTGCCCTGGCCGAAGCCAACCGTTCGCCGGTGGACCTGCTGGAAGCCGATTCGGAGATCGTGGCCGGGTATATGGTTGAATACAGCGGCATGAAATTCGCCATGTTCTTTATCGCCGAATATGTCAATATGTTCGCCACGGGCATCATCTTTGCCACCCTGTTCCTGGGCGGCTGGAAGTTCTTTGGCCTGGAAGATGTGGCCCCTGTGCTGACGCCGGTTATCGTCTTTCTCAAAGCCACCTTTGTCATCTTTTTGATGCTTTGGTTCCGGGCTACCTACCCCCGGATGCGCTTTGACCATCTGGTGGGTTTTGCCTGGAAGTTCCTGGTCCCCCTGGCCCTGGTCAACCTCTTTTTGGGAGCTGCGGTGGTCAAGATCACGGCCAACGTTTGGGGGCAAGCGGTTTTGATGCTGGTTGGCAACATCGTCCTGGCCGCCGCCGCCCTGTTCATCGTCAATCGGGCGGCCCGCAAGCTGAAAGACGCCCCGGCGTTGAAGCGCATCGTGGCGGTGGAAAGGTAGGGTGCCGATGGAATTCACAATGACCCACGTCGTTTTCCTCATCCTGAGCGCGGTTGCTCTGATCGGTGCGGTGGGCGTCGTCACGGCCCGCAAACTGTTCCATGCCGCCCTCTTCCTGGTGCTCTCCTTTATCGGTGTGGCCGGTTTCTACATCCTGCTGGAAGTGGAATTCCTGGCCATGGTCCAGCTGCTGGTGTATGTGGGAGCCATCTCCATCCTTATCATCTTTGCCATCATGCTCTCGCGGCGGATGATGGCTCCCGACGTTGAAGCGAGGAACGAGCAGTGGCTCCTGGGGCTGGGGGCCGCCGGGGTATTGCTGGCCATCTTGGTTTTCGTCCTGCTCAACGTGCAGTGGCCCGTGACCGAATCCCAACTGCCGCCGGAGACGATCAGCTACCTGGGCATGGCCTTGCTCAGCCCCGACCTGTTCCTGCTGGTGTTTGAGGTAGCATCGGTGTTATTGCTGGTGGCCCTGGTCGGGGCGGTCATCATTGCGCGGGAAAAGTAACCCGATGTCCCGTTTCGATCTGGCCCGGCTCTTTTTGGGGGACGCCCGGTTGTGCCTGGACAAGGGGCGGTCCGGATCGCCCGATCTCGGAAACACGGGCTGCGGAGCGGGTCAAACAAGCGCAGACAATTATCAACCTTATTTGTCCTGTCAAACCGGCGTAAGGAGTTGAGTAATGAGTGTCCCATTGTCCTGGTATCTGATTGTAGCGGCGGCTCTGTTCTGCATCGGGCTGTTTGGCGCTTTGGCCCGGCGCAACGCTATCGCCGTGCTGATGGGCGTGGAGCTGATGCTCAA
>CAZQKE010000102.1:0-10156 GCA_964593865.1 uncultured Anaerolineaceae bacterium
GGGGATGAAATCAATGGGCAGCGAATCGGACAGCAGGGCCAAGTGGTGCTGCGGAGAAGCCGGGCCGAAATGGACAACACAAACCGGCAGGTCCAACCCGGCAACGCCCAAAGCCAGGCGGGTCAGGTCCTGCTTTTTATCTGCGCCGGTGTAAAGATAGATCTGCATCATTCCCCCTATCACTACCACCTACAACCTACCAACTACAATCTCCCCGCTACAACCTCCATAGGTATCCCGGCGATCATCAACACCACCCGGTCGGCGGCGCGGGCCAGGGCCTGATTGGCCCAACCCAGGCAATCGCGGTAGGTGCGCCCCAAAGGGTAGGGCGGCACAAGCCCCATGCCCACCTCGTTGGAGACGATGATGAAATGCCCCGGCAGGCGACGGTGGGCGGCCAGCAACGCCTCAATCTCGGCCTGCACCCAGGGCCAGGCGGTATCGGCGTCCGGTTCCTCCTCCCCGCCGGACAAGATGACGTTGGAGACCAGCAAGGTCAGGCAATCGAGCAGGATGGCGTCGGCATGGGCCGCCGACGGATGGGCGATCAGGGCCGCGCCGACGCCCCGCGCCGCCTCCAACGTCTCCCACTCCGGCGGACGGCGGGCACGGTGGGCGGCGATCCGCGCCTCCATCTCTTCGTCCCCCGCCTCGGCGGTGGCGACATAGAGCACCCGTCTGCCCGCTTGGGCGGCCAGCGCCTCGGCGTAGTGGCTCTTGCCGCTGCGGGCGCCGCCCAGGATCAGGGTCAGTTTACCGTGGGCCACGGACCACCTCGGCCACCAGATCCCGCGAGGAGAAGAAATCCTCGCGGCTGAACACTTCCAACGTCAGCACGCCGCCGTAGCCCCGCGCGGCCAGCAGGTCCAGCAGGGGGGCAACGCGCTCCACCCCCTGATGGGTCAACGCTTGGTGGTCCCGCCCGCCGACGCCGTGCAGGTGGATGACGCGGGTGCGATCCAGGTGGGCCTCCAGGAAGGGGACCGGGTCGCGCCCGGTGAGCCATAGGTGGCCCACATCCACGCACAAACCTACCGGCAAGTCGTCCAGCAGGGGCAAAAAGGCTTCGGGCGCATAGTTTTCCAGGTTTTCAACGCACAGCCGCCCGGCATCACCCACCATCCCCGCCACCGCTTCCAGGGCGCGGCGGGCGTCGTCGCGCCAGCGGGTCAGCGTCACAGCATCGGGCCGGCCCTCCACCACCCGGCCATCCAGGTGGAGGATGTAAGCCCAGGGGGCCAGGTCGCGGGTGGCGGTGATGACCTTTTCCGCCTTGACCAGCGACGGCGGGTGGGCCGGCGTCAGGTCCAGAGGCAGGTGGACGGTGTAGGTCAGGTCGTGGACCTGGGCCAGTTCGTTCAGGGCGGCGAGGGTCGGGCCATCGGGCAGGTTGGAAGCGTCCTCAACCTCAAAGAGGACCAGCTCCACATCATCCACCCACGGCCCCAGGTTCCGCACGTTGGGCAAGATGTCGGCAGGCCAGACGTAGGAGGTGGAACCCAGGCGATACGGAGTGTTCAAAACGGTCATCATCTCACGCTACTCAGCCAACCCTCCCGCAGGCTGGCAAACCGATTGAAATCGCTTGCCTTGTCCGGCAGTGCAACCGATTTCAACCTGAAACCGCTTCCAAGCCTGCGGGAGGGTGAGCAGTTACCTCACGCTCAGGGCCAACAGGATCGCCGCCTCTACCAACTCGCACAGCGCGCCGTAGGTATCGCCCGTCAGCCCGCCGAGCCTGGCCTGCATCCAGCGGGCGGTCGGCCAGGCAACGGCGATGGTTACGACCGGCGGGATCAAGGCGGTCCGGCCCAGGCCCAACGCGGCGGCCAGGGCGGTGACCGACAAGGCGGTTCCGGTGGCGATGATCGGCTGCCCCTTCCCCACACCGGTCCTGGCCTTTTGTCCCAACCCCCCTTCCTTCCGGGCGTAGGGGTAGCGCAGCAGGGCGGCGGTCATGGTCCAGCGGCCCAGGGTCGGGGCCAGGAGCAAGGCGGGCAGCCGAAAGCCGCCGGGCAGGGCGGTCAGGGCGGCGTACTTGGTCAGCAGCAGGAGCACCCCGCCGACCAGGCCAAAGGCGCCGACGTGGAGATCGCGCAGGATGGCCAGGCGGCGTTGGCGGTCCACGGGCGCAAACAAGGCGTCGCAGCAATCCACAAAGCCGTCCAGGTGCAAGGCCCCGCTGAGGGCAACCCAGGCGGCCAGCAGCAACGCCGCCGCCACGCCGTCGGGCCACAGGCGGCGCAGCAGCCAGTCCAGCCCGGCCAGGATGGCGCCCAGGGCCAGCCCGACCAGGGGATACCAAGCCGTGGCCCGGCCCCAATCCTCATCACGGAGGCGGTGGCCGCCGGGCAGCGGTAATGTAGTCAAAAAATGAAAGGCGGCCAGAACGGCACGCATCGGTGAAAACAACCTCAGACAGGAATAGAGCTCCCCAAAAGCACAATGCACCCCACACCCAGGGCCATTATCGCACAAGAAAGCACAAGGGTCAAATCCCAAAAGGCCCCAATTGTAGAGCAAGCACACCTGCAGATCTCGTACTGCACGCGCCCCGGCCCCGGTCCCGGTTTTCGGCTGCGCTCCTCTTTTTGACAAAGCACGCCACTTCTGTTATAATTGCGCAACCGTTTGCACATCGGGATCGGCGATCTAGGTAGCGCGGAGCGGCGTGATGGCCCAACGTTCGGTTTCCATCAAAGACATCGCCAGGGCGGCGGGGGTCTCCCCCTCGACCGTCTCCCGTGCCCTCCACGGCCACCCGCGCATCAGCCAAGCGACCGCCGACCGCATCCGCCACCTGGCCCAGGAGATGGGCTATACCCCCAGCCTACCGGCCCGCAGCCTCGTCACCAAAGACACGGCCACAATCGGCATGATCATCACCCACGCCGCCGATCCCTTCCTGGCCCGCCTGGTACTGGGCGTGGAGGATGCTGCCCGAAGCCACGGCTACTCGGTGTTCCTCAGCAGCTCCTACCGGGACCCTCGGCGGGAGGAAGCGGTCCTCCGCTCTTTTTACGAACGGCGCGTCAGCGGCGTCGTCGTCACCGGCTCCCAGATCGACGACGGCTACTTGGAACTATGCCGACGTTACCCCTTACCCGTCGTCCTGACCAATTGCCGCACCTATCCATACTCCGTCCTCACCGACAACCGCTCCGGCGCAGAGCAAGCCGTTGAGCACCTGGTCCAACTGGGCCATCGGCGGATCGCGTATGCGGCCAGCAAATTGGCCTCCCGCGCCAACCGAGACCGTATGGCGGGCTACCAGGCCGTGCTGGAGCGGCACGGCATCCCTTTCGAGCGGGATCTGATCCTGGACGGAGACGGAACACTGGCCGGGGGAGCACGGGTCGGGCGGCGATTCCTCGCCCTGCACCCCCGTCCGACGGCGATCTTTTGCTTCAACGATGTGATGGCAATGGGGGTGCTGCACACCCTGATCGAAGCGGGCTTGCGCATCCCGCAGGATTGCTCCGTTGTGGGGTTTGACGATCTGGAATGGGCGGCTTACTACTGCCCACCGCTGACGACGGTTCACCAGCCCGGCTACCGCCTGGGCCACCAGGCAATGCAAATGCTCTTCCGCCTGATCGAAGGCCAAGAAGATGTCCGGGCTGAAATTCTACCCGCCCGCCTGGTCGTCCGCCGGACGACCGGGCCGGTCGGCACACCAACGCAGACCTGACGGAGGATCTATCAGGTCGGCGCAAGAAAGGGGGTGATCGGGCCACAGGAACGCAACGGGATTGGGCATTCCGCCGCAAGAGTGCGTCCCTGCGCTCTCAGTCCGCAATCACAAAAAGGAGGAAGAAAATGAAAAAAGCATTGAGCCTTGTCAGCCTGCTGGTGATCTTTTCAATGGTGTTGGCCGCTTGCGGCGCAACGGAGCCGGAAACAATCATCCAAACGGTTGAAGTGGAAAAGACCGTCGTCCAAACCGTAGAGGTGGAAGCACCCAGCGGCGGCGAGATCGTCCACCTGGTCGCCCGCTGCAAGGCCAGCCCGCCCTATGAGAACGGTCGCTGCGACAACCTGGTCAAGGCGGTCGGCGCGGCCAACGCGGTCCTGGCCGAAAAAGGCGATCCCCGCCGCATTGAGTTGGAAGCCATCCAAGATGACGCCGACTGGGGTGACTACAAGACCGAGTTTGAGCTGGCCTCCCAGGCGGGTGAAGCACCGGACATCATCTGCTCCGGCCACGAGCATATCGGCGACTGGGCCACCGCCGGCTACCTGGTGGACATTACCGACATGATCGGCGACTATCCAGAATTCAGCGACGTGATCGACAGCCTGTGGGAATCCACCAAACTGAACGGTCGCATCTGGGGCGTGCCCCAGGACGCCGAGGCCCGGCCCATGTACTACAGCAAGATCCTGCTCAAGAAACTGGGCTGGAGCGACGACGAAATCGAAAATCTGGATGACCGGGTATACGCCGCCGAGTTTACCTGGCAGGATATGTTTGATGTCGCCCAGGAAGCGGTGGAAAAGGGCGTCGTCCAGGAAGGCGACGGCTGGTGGCACCGGCCCTCCAACGGCCCCGACTTTTTGTACTACTACTACGCCGCCGGAGGCCAGGTCCAGGAAGACGGCTTTGACGGCCTGGTATTTGACACCGAAGCCTGGCGCAAGGTCTATGACCTGCTCTACGACGCCGCCCAGGTGCGCAAGATCATCCGCCCCAACAAGTTGGACGGGGACTGGGACTTTCACAAAGAGTACACCGCCAAATTTGACAAGGTGCTCTTTGTCTTTGAGGGGACCTGGCGCTGGGCCAGCTGGCACACCAACTACCTCCAGGATGTAGGCGGCGAGGAGTACCTGTGGAAAAACGTCGGCTTTGCGCCCATCCCGGCCAACAAAGAAGGAACCGGCAAGCCGATCACCCTGACTCACCCCCTCCTGTACATGATCAGCTCCCAATCCAAGTATCCCGACCTGGCCCTCCTCTTGATCTCCAAAGCAACCGTCAAAGAGTTGAACACCGACTATGCCGTGGCCAGCGGTCACCTGGGCATCCTCAAATCCCAGGCCGACTACCCGCCCTACAAGAATGCCAAATTCCTGAGCGCGACCCTGCCCCTGTTGGAATACACCACCTTCCTGCCCAACAGCCCCTACTGGAGCGCGTATTCGGAAGCCTACTACCAGGGCATCCAGGCGGTGGAATCGGGCGACCTGATGCCGGATGAGGCCGTCGAGTTCGTCAAGGAGCGGTTGCAGAACGAATTGGGCGACAACGTCAAGTTCGTACCCTAAAGATCCAGGGCAAGCGCATTTACGAGATTTCGCACCGCAGAGGCGCAGAGTTCGCCGAGGAACAGTTGATTATGCACGGTTTCTCTCCGCGCCCTCGGCGCCTCTGCGGTAAAGCCAAGGCCGGGAACGATAAATGCGTTTGCCCTACTAAAGATCGGCCTTTCCTCCCCCCGCGTCGGTGAGACAAGGGGGGAGGGACCAAAGAACCCTCCCGCAGGTGCGGGGGCCTGTGGCCCATCCCACCTGCGGGAGGGCATAGCGGAAAGGAGTGCTTCCTCATGGCCGCAACGGGCGAGCAGGCCGCTGCCGTCTCCCCGCCGTCCTCCCGCTGGGCGCAGCTCAAAGGCACGTTGGGCGCGTGGGGGTTCATGAGTCCGGCAGCGGTCTTGGTATTGGTGTTCTTTTTCATCCCCGTCATCCTGCTTTTCATCATCAGCCTGACCGACCTCGCCAGCCACAACTTTAGCGAACCCTGGACTTTCATCGGCCTGGAAAACTATGTCCGGCTGTTCAAAGACAAGTTCTTCCCCAAGATTCTGGGCAACACCATCAAATATGTGGTCCTGACCCTGGGGCTGTTCAACGTGGGCCTGGCCCTGGCTTTGGCCTTGCTGACGACCAACATCAACCGCCGGGCCAGCTTCTTCTTCCGGCTGCTGTGGCTGCTGCCCCGCATCACCCCATCGGTGGTCTATATCGTCATGTGGCGGCGCATCTTGCAAACACCCCCTTACGGCATCCTCAATTGGTTCCTGAACATGTTCGGTGTGGAAAATCAACCCTACTGGCTGAACGAGACGCCCTGGCTGTGGGTGATCATGGTCAACGGCCTGGTGGGTGCTTCCTTCGGCATGATCATCTTTACCTCCGCCATTGAGTCCATCCCCTGGGACCTGTTCACCGCCGCCAAAGTGGACGGCGCATCCACCTGGCAGATCATCCGCGACATCACGATCCCCATGATCCGCTGGCCGTTGCTGTTCGTCACCACCTACCAAACCCTCTCCCTCCTCGTCTCCTTTGAGTACATCCTGCTGCTGACCGACGGCGGGCCGGGCCTCTTCACCACCGAAGTCTGGGCCTTGACCGCCTATCACCGCGCCCTGAAAACCTACTTTGGCAGCCACGCCTGGGGATACGGCGCGGCCTGGGGCTTTATCCTGGTGGCCATCGGCATCGTGCTATCGGTCATCTACCTGCGCGTGTTCCGCTTCAACGAACTGGTGCAGGAACCCAAGATTGACGTGTTGTAGGAGGGCATGATGGCAATGATGAAATTTGAAACCGAACGGACCTACGGCCTGCGGCGGTGGATCGGTCAGGCCATCCCCTACATCCTGCTGACCATCAGCATCCTGCCCATCCTGGTCGGCTATGCCTGGGTGATCATCGCCACCTTTTCCACCCGCACCGAGGGCCTGATGCCGGTGGACGCTCAAGGCAATTTCGGCGGATTCACGCTGGAGAACTGGACCTTCCTGGCCGACCCGGAGATCTGGCGGGTGACGCTGAACACCTTTCTGATCGCCGTGGGCATGGTTTTGGGTGTGGGATTCGTTTCGTCGCTGGCCGGGTACGCCCTTTCGCGCATGAACTTTGCCGGGCGCAAGGGCTTTTTGGGCCTGACCCTGATCCTCCACGCCTTCCGCCCGGAGATGCTGCTCATCGCCATCTTTTTCGTGCTCCTCTTCCTGGGCGACATCCCCGTCATCGGCAAATTCCTGGGGTTCAACACCGTCGGCGGCGTAGCCCTGGTGATGATCAGCCTGGAACTACCCCTGGGCATCTGGCTGATGAAGGGCTTCTTTGACAACATCACCTGGGATATGGAACGTTCGGCCCTCATTGACGGCGCATCCCGCTTCCGCGTCTGGTGGGAGATCATCATCCCCCAGATCAAGCCGGGGCTGGCGGCCCTTTCCATCTTTCTCTTCATCTCCGGCTGGAACGCCTTCCTGATCCCTTACACCTTTACCATCGGCGCCAAAGTCTCCAACCTGCCGGTCTACCTGAACCAATTCTCCGGAGATACGTCGCTCATGTCCTGGAACCAGGTGGCGGCGGTGGGCCTCTTCAGCCTGATCCCGGTGATGATCTTTTTCCTCTTTACCCAGGAAGCATTGCTCAGCATCTACGGCGGCGGTTCCAAAGGCGGCGTATAGCCGGGACGCGCAACACGGAGAAGACACACCCTCCGCCTATCTCCGTGCAACCCATTTGACAGGAGTAAGCCAATGAGAGTGGAACTGGAAAACCTCACCAAAAAATGGGGAGACGTGGTCGGAGCCGACGGCATCACCCTGGAGATAGAACACGGCGAATTCGTCGCCTTCCTGGGGCCTTCCGGCTGCGGCAAGACCACGACCCTGCTGATGATCGCCGGTATCTACAAACCCACGGCGGGCATCATCCGCTTTGACGGCAAAGTAGTCAACCGGGTAGCCCCCAAAGACCGGGGGATCGGCATGGTCTTTCAGAGCTACGCCCTCTACCCCCACATGACCGTCTTCAAGAACATCAGCTACCCCCTCAAACTGCAAAAGGTCCCCAAGGACGAATTGCGGCGGCGGACGCAGCGGGTGGCGGACATGATGGGCATCGGCCACCTGATGGACCGCAAACCGGCCCAACTTTCCGGCGGACAGCAGCAGCGGGTGGCCCTGGGCCGGGCTTTGGTCAAAGAAC
This sequence comes from uncultured Anaerolineaceae bacterium, assembly GCA_964593865.1. Classification (GTDB taxonomy): domain Bacteria; phylum Chloroflexota; class Anaerolineae; order JAAYZQ01; family JAAYZQ01; genus CAZQKE01. The sequence continues at coordinate 7,957 of CAZQKE010000102.1, forward strand.
CCCGGCTGTTGCTCTTTGACGAACCCCTTTCCAACCTGGACGCCCGCCTGCGCCTGACCATGCGCGGCGAGATCAAGCGGCTGCAAATGGAGCTGGGCATCACCTCCATCTATGTCACCCACGACCAGGTGGAAGCTATGACCATGGCCGACCGGGTGGCCGTCATGCGGGATGGGAAGCTACAGGCATATGCCCCACCCGACGAACTGTACGACCGGCCCCGCACCCTCTTTATCGCCGGGTTCATCGGCAATCCACCCATGAACTTTTGGCGGGCCGAAGTGGTGCAGCGGGAAGGAACCTTCTACGCCCGACAGGCCGGGCTGGAGGTGCCCGTCCCCGCCGAGCGGGGCGAAAAGGCCGCCGGACGAGGGGAAGTCATCGTCGGCCTCCGCCCGGAGGACCTAACCCTGAGCGAAGAGGGCATCCCCGGCGAGGTCTATGTCGTCGAGCCGCTGGGCCGCGACGACCTGCTGGACGTGCGCATCGGCGAGACCAGCCTGCGCGTCCTGGCCGACCCCGCCCTCAACATCCGCATCGGCGATACGGTCCGCCTGAAATTCAACACCAACAAGATCCAATTCTTCGACCCCGAAACGGAAGAATCGCTGCTGTGGGAATAATTCACAACATCGCCCACCGGGGAGCCTCCGCCTACGAGCCGGAAAACACCCTCCCGGCCTTTGCGCGGGCTATAGAGATGGGGGCCACCATGTTGGAGCTGGACCTGCACCTCAGCCGCGACGGCTACCCGGTCGTCATCCACGACGCCGACCTGGAACGCACCACCGACGGCACAGGCCGCGTCGCCGACATGGACCTGGCCCGGTTGCGGAAACTGGATGCCGGCCGGGGCCAACGGCTGCCCACCCTGGCCGAGGTCATTGAGCTGGCGCGGGGACGGGTGGAGCTCTACCTGGAACTGAAAGGGCCGGGCACGCCGGAACCGGTCGTGCGGTCGCTGCGGGCGCAAAATTTTACGGACTATGTGATCGTCGGTTCCTTTTTCCCCACCCTGCTCCGGGAAGCCAAAGCGTTGGAGGCGGGTCTCCGCACCTCCCTTCTCGTCGGCTGGGCGGAGCGGACCGACATGGTGGAGCGGGCGTTGGCCCTGGGCGTCGACTTTGTACACCCCTGCTGGGAGCGCGCCTCGCCCACGCCCCACAAACTGCTCCCCCCGTCGCGGGTCGCCGCCATCCGGGAGCAGGGCCTGGGGATCATCCTTTGGCACGAAGAACGCCCCGCCGAACTGCGCCGCCTGGCCGTACTGGACGTGGACGGCATCTGCACCAACACGCCCGACATCCTGGCCGCCATCCTGGCAAACGGGCAATGAGGAGAGGGTCCTGATGGGAGCAACGGTTGAGACCGATGTGATGATGATCGGGCACTTTGCCCGCGACCGCTTGGTGGTAGATGGGCACGGCGAGGAGGCTTCCGGCGGGGCGGTGTACTACGGCAGCATCGCCCTGCGCCGCCTGGGGGTGGATGTCGCCGTCGTCACCCGCCTGCACCCCGCCGATTTCGGCCTGCTGGATGAGCTGAAAGAGGAGGGCGTGCAGGTCTTCGCCGCGCCCGCCCCGGCCACCTCCGGCATTGAGAACATCTACAACTCTGCCGACATGGAACGCCGCATCTGCAAACCCCTGGGCTTTGCCGGGCCGTTCCGGGCCGCGGACATCCCCGACCTGGCGGCCCGCATCTATGTCGCCGCCCCCATCATCGCCGGGGAGATTGACCTGCCGCTTTTGGAGATGCTGGCCCGGCGCGGCCCCGTGGCCCTGGATGTGCAGGGCTTTGTCCGCGTCCGGGAGGGCGGTGACCTGGTTTTCCGCCCCTGGGCCGAGATGGAAGCCGGGTTGGCCCAGGTCACCTACCTCAAGGTGGACCGGGCCGAAGCGGAGCTGCTGACCGGCCAAAGCGACCTACCGACCGCCGCCCGGCTGCTGGCCGCCTACGGCCCCCGCGAGATCGTCATCACCCAATCGGCGGGCGTGACCGTCCTGGCCGAAGGGCAGATCTACCAGGCTCCCTTCACCCCCCGCTCCCTGGCCGGGCGGACGGGCCGGGGCGACACCTGCTTTGCCACCTATTTGGGCCTTCGTCTGAGCCGCCCCCCGGCGGAGGCGACGCGCCTGGCCGCCGCCATCACCAGCCGCAAGCAGGAACAACCCGGCCCCTGGCGCGGCTCCCTGGCCGA
>CAZQKE010000103.1:0-23837 GCA_964593865.1 uncultured Anaerolineaceae bacterium
GGCGGCCATCGACGCCGGAGTGGCTACAGGAACAACTACGGATATTGACGGCGACCGCCGACCCATCGGTTCCGCCCCCGACATCGGCGCCGACGAATTCCTCCGGCGCATCTACCTGCCGCTGGTGCTAAGAAATTATCCCTGAGAGGGTGGATTCCGGAGCGGAGCTCACCGGCGGCTCCGGGCGAACCCGCCGCCGACGCCCCCGCAAAGCCGCGGGGTGAATTTGCGTCGCCCTGGGGATTGTGTTATAATCTTCCCGCATAGCAGCGGGTTTGTAGAAAAGTGGGGCCCCCCCACTTTTCTTGTTATCTGGGGCTAGAGCGGTGGCAATGTCCACAGGCGATAGCCCGTTTGTATGTAGTGAAAAAGGGTAAGGCGGGTTGAAATGAGAAGTGAGTTCATGCTTGCGATCAATCAGCTCTGCGCCGAACGCAAGCTGTCACCGGAGGTTGTATTGGCAGCGGTGGAGGCTTCCTTGATCTCCGCTTATCGGCGCAATTTCGGCGCGGCGAATAACGTTGAGGTCAAGATAGAACCCAACAGCGGTGACGTGCGGGTGTATGCCACCAAGACCGTCGTCGAAACCGTCACCGATCCCAAAACCGAGATCTCTTTGGAGGAAGCCCGTCGCATAGACCCTGAAGCTGAGGTCGGCCAGACGATCCGGATCGAGAGCACACCCAAAGACTTTGGGCGGATCGCAGCCCAAACGGCCAAGCAGGTGATCCTGCAACGCATCCGTGAGGCGGAGCGGGATGCCTTGTACAACTCCTTTGCCGATAGCGCGGGAGAGATTGCCCACGGCACGATCCAGAGTGTGGATTACCATTCCGGCGACGTGATCGTCAATCTGGACGGGGCCGAGGCATTGCTTCCCGCCCGTGAGCAGGTCCCTACGGAGCGATACCGCCGGGGGGCACGGCTGCGGGCCTATGTGTTGGATGTGCGCCGGGGCAGCCGAGGACCGCAGATCACCCTTTCGCGCCGCAGCCCCGCCTTGCTGCGGCGACTGTTGGAAATAGAAGTCCCGGAGATTTTCAACGGAATCGTTGAGATCAAAGCCATTGCCCGCGAGGCCGGTTCCCGCTCCAAAGTGGCCGTTTATGCCACCCAGCCCGGAGTTGACCCGGTGGGATCGTGCGTCGGCGTGCGCGGCGGGCGCATCCAGAACGTGGTCAACGAGCTGAGCGGCGAAAAAATCGACGTAGTGCAATGGGACCCCGATACGGCGGTCTTTATCGCCAATGCCCTCAGCCCGGCCAAAGTGATGAACGTCCTCTTGGAGGATGACCCGGAAAACGGCAAAACCGCCACCGTCATCGTGCCCGACCGGCAGCTATCGCTGGCCATCGGCAAGGAGGGACAGAACGCCCGTCTGGCGGCCAAGCTGACCGGCTGGCGCATTGACATCAAGAGCGCGACCGAAGCGGCCGAGGAAACCTGGGGCAAGCTAGAAGACATCCCCATCCCACCGGAGGAGATGGACCTGCTGACCCTGGCCGAGCGGTTGCTGCGTCAACGGGACGAAACCGGACTCAGTGAGGAGGAACGGGCCAAGATAGAGGCCGAAGTAGCCCAAACCGATGATCTCGTCTCCTGGCCGGAGGAGCCGCCGGGCGAGGCCGAACCCACCGCCGAAGAGCAAGAGGAAGAAACAACGCCCGAACCCACCGCCCAGGCCGAAGCGCAAGAGCCGGAGGCCGTTGCCGAAGCGGAACCTCCCGTTGAGGAAGTAGAGGAGATCTCTCCAGAAGAACTGCCCTCTTTTGAGGACGAAACGGTCGACGGTTCCCTGGGCTGGGTGCGCACCGAACCGGAAGAACCATACCTTTGGGGGTGGAGCGAGCCGGAAGAACAAGCCCCCGTCGCAGACGAACCACGGGATTGGATCTTGGAAGACCTGGAGGAAGAGAAAAAGCGCAAGCCCACCAAAAAGAAAAAGAAGCGGGGCAAACGGCGCAAAGACGATTTTGACGACCTGGATTGGGATTGGAGGGCCTATTCCCGCTAGCGGTCCGGGGAATGCGAGCCTGCAGGACCTGCGATCTCCGGCGAAAGGACGGAGGACGAACGATGCCCGGCACACGACGCAAGCACGTACCTCAACGCACCTGCATCGCCTGTCAGGAAAAACGGGCCAAGCGCGAACTGATCCGCATCGTCCGCACACCTCAGGGAACCGTGGAGATTGATCCCAAAGGCAAACGCCCCGGTCGGGGGGCTTACCTCTGTCCCCGACCGGCTTGCTGGGATCTGCTGGATGAGAGGAAGTTGAGCCGCGCACTCAAACGCCGGGTGAGCGCAGAGGAGATCGCCGCGCTGAGGGCGTCGGCCAGGTCGTTGTTTTGACCGGTCAAGGAGGGGAACGAATAGATGGGACGAAGAAAGAAAACGGCTAAACCGAAATCCGCACCGCCGAAAAAAACGGCGGCCCCGCCTGGCCCGCCTCCCATGCCCCGCGTCATTGAACTGCCGGAGACGATGACCGTCCGGGACCTGGCCCGCGCTCTGCGTGTCAACCCTATTGATGTCATCAAGGAATTGATGGCCAACGGGATCGTCGTCAGCATCAATCAGACCATCGATTACGAAACCGCCGAGATCGTCTCCAGCGAACTGGGCTTTCAAACCAAGCCCATCCAACCGGAAGAGGAAGAGCCGACGCCGGAGGAGGAAGAAGGCCCCCGGACGTTGTGGCAAAAGATCGTTGAAAGCGAAGATCCGGAGAACCTGGAGCCTCGCCCGCCGGTCGTCACCGTTTTGGGCCACGTGGACCACGGCAAGACAACCCTGCTGGATGCCATCCGTCGGTCAAACATCGTGGCCGGAGAGTACGGCGGCATCACCCAACACATCGGCGCCTACCAGGTGGAATACGAAGGCAACAAGATCACCTTTTTAGACACACCGGGGCACGAAGCCTTTACGGCCATGCGGGCCAGAGGGGCACAGGTCACCGATCTGGCCGTGCTCGTCATCGCCGCCGACGACGGCGTGATGCCCCAAACACGGGAGGCCATTGACCACGCCCGCGCCGCCGGGGTTCCCATTCTGGTCGCCCTGAACAAAATGGACCTGCCCAACGCACGCCCGGAACGGGTCAAGCAGCAGTTGGCCGACCTGGGCCTGACGGTGGAGGACTGGGGAGGCGATGTTGTCTGTGTGCCGATCTCGGCCAAGAAAAAACAGGGCATCGACGACCTTTTGGAAAACATCTTGCTGGTCACCCAGGTTGCCGAACTCAAGAGCAACCCCAACCGCCCGGCCATCGGCACGGTCATTGAAGGCAAACTGGACCGCCACCTGGGGCCGACGGCCACCCTATTGGTACAGGCCGGCACACTGCGGGTAGGAGATGCTCTGGTCATCGGAACCATCTCCGGGCGCGTGAGGGCCATGCGGGATGAGAACGGCAACCCCGTCACCGAAGCCCCGCCCTCCACCCCTGTTCTGGTCACGGGCCTTTCCGATGTCCCCCGTGCCGGTGACATCTTTCAGGTAGTGGAAAACGAACGGCGGGCACGGGCCATCGCCGAAGAGCGGGCCGAACGGCAGCGACGGGCCGGACCTCCCCCTTCCCGCACGCCAAGCCTGCAGGACCTCTTCAGCCGCTTCCAATCCGGCCAGATCGCCGAACTGAACCTGATCATCAAGGCCGACGTTCAAGGCTCCCTGGAACCTATCATCGGCTCCTTGCAGCAACTTTCCACCGACGACCTCAAGATCAACATCCTACGACAAGGCGTCGGCGATGTGACCGAGACGGATGTGATGCTGGCCTCTGCCTCCAAGGCCATCATCTTGGGCTTCCATGTGGGGGTGGATGAAGCTGCCCGCCGTTTGGCAAACCAGGAAGGGGTAGACATCCGCCTCTACACCATCATCTATCAGCTCATTGATGACGTGGACCGCGCCCTCAAGGGCCTTTTGGAACCTGAATACCAACAGATCGTCATCGGCCACGCCGAAGTGCGGGCGGTCTTTCATATCAGAAAACGGGGCAACGTAGCCGGTTGCTACGTCACCGACGGCGAAGTGACCCGCAACGCCTGGGCACGTGTCCTGCGCGACGGTCAAGAGATCTTTGACGGCCCCATCAGCTCCCTCAAACGCTTCCAGGACGACGTATCCCAGGTCCGGGCCGGGTTTGAATGCGGCATCAGCCTGGCCGGATTCGATGATTTCCGGGTAGGGGACGTGCTGGAATTCTATCGGGAGGAACAGGTTCGCACATGACCAGCCGACGCCAACGCCGGGTAGCTTCCCTCATCCACCGCGAACTGAGCCAGATCCTGCTCTTTGAGAGCAAGGATCCCCGTGTCCATGACGTCACCATCACCGACGTCGAAGTCACGGCGGATCTGCAACTGGCGCGCGTCTACTTTCGCGTCGTGGGGGGAGAGACACAAACCCAAGAGGCCCTAGACGGACTGATGCACGCCAAAGGCTACCTGCGCACCCAGTTGGCCGGGCGGCTGGAACTGCGCCTGACACCGGACCTGAGTTTTGAAGTGGACCGCACCGCCGAATACGCCCAGCGGATCGAAGAACTGTTGGAGCAGATTGCAGCCAGTGAAACCCCCAACGCACCTGCTTGATCGCATCCAAGAGCTGCTCCGCAGAGCGCAGCGCATCCTGCTCATCACCCACATCGCCCCCGATGGGGATGCCATCGGCTCGACGCTGGGGTTGCGCTCCTTGCTGCTCCGGCAGGGCAAAAACGTAACCTGCGCCTGCGAGGACGCCATCCCCCCCTACTTCCGCTACCTGCCCGGCAGCGAGACCTTTGTCCAGACGGGCGACGGCTCCTATGACCTGGTCATCAGCTTAGATTGCAGTGACCGGCAGCGGATGGGCAACATCTACAACCCGGCCTTGCACACCCTGCCCCTGCTCAACATTGACCACCACGTGACCAACACCCATTTCGGCCAGGTCAACTGGGTGGACCCCGACAGCGTTGCGACCTGCCAAATCGTTCTGACCCTGGCCGAATCGCTCAACTGGCCCCTGAGCCGCCAGACGGCCACCTGCCTGCTGACCGGCCTGGTGACGGATACCCGCGCCTTCCGCACCGCCAACGTGACCCTGGAAACAATGCAGGCTGCCGTCCGGTTGATGGAAGCAGGTGCCCCTCTGACCGAAATCACCCGCCAGACCCTGGACCGTCGCTCCTTGGATACGATCTACCTTTGGGGCCAAGCCTTTGAGCGCATCCAATGCGAAGGGGGCATCCTGTGGACCGAAGTGACGCAGGACATGCGCCGACGGCGGTCGGTGCGGGAAGAAGCAAGCGTCGGCCTTTCCAGCTTCCTGGCCGGGGTGCGCGAGGCCCAAGTTGTCGTCGTCTTTACCGAACGGGACGATGGGACCGTTGATGTCAGCATGAGGGCCGCGCCCGGCCTTGACGTAGCCCAAGTCGCCCTGCGACTCGGCGGCGGCGGACATCCCCAAGCTGCAGGTTGCACCCTGGACGGCAACTTGAAAGAAGCCAAAACCCGCGTCCTGAGCGAACTCCGCCGCAGCCTGGACCTTTGAACGCCGATGACCGAATGCGCCAATGGCTCCCACAGGCGAAAGGAACAGCGCGAACGCACCGACGGCCCGCGCAGCCCCAACGGCGCAGCCCGACGGAATCCGGCCACCGGGGGGTGGCGTGCACCCCGGCGTAAAACCCCTTTATCCGGCATCCTCAACATAGACAAACCGCCGGGCATGACCTCCCACGACGTGGTAGATGCCGTGCGGCGCATGGCCGGTCAGCGCAAAGTGGGGCACGCCGGGACGCTGGACCCCATGGCCACCGGCGTTCTCCTGCTCTGTTTGGGGCAGGCCACCCGCCTGGCCGAGTACCTCATGGCCGGACGCAAACGCTACCGGGCGGTCATCGTCCTGGGTGCGGAAACCGACACCTACGATGCCGAAGGGCGGGTTCTCCGCAGCGGCGGGCGCACCGACTTTGGCCGAGAGGAGATTGAAGCCGCCCTGAGGACCTTTGTGGGCCGCATTGAGCAGGTTCCGCCGCTCTATTCGGCCATCAAACGCGACGGCCGCCCCCTGTACAAACTGGCCCGCCAGGGCCGGGCGGTGCAGCCGGAACCCCGCCCCGTAGAAATTGACGAAATTGTGCTCCTGGCCTGGGAAGAACCGGAGCTGACCGTTGAAGTCACCTGCTCGCCGGGAACCTACATCCGTTCCCTGGCCCATGACCTGGGCCGACGGCTGGGCAGCAGCGCGTACCTGGGCGCATTGGTCCGCCTGCGCAGCGGGCGATTCCGCCTAGAAGATGCCGTCAGCTTGGAGCGGCTGGAAGAAGCCTTTCGCCACGGACAGGAAAACCGCTACCTGCTCCCACCGGACACCGCCCTGCTGGACTACCCGGCCCTTATCGTCGGCGAGAGAGATGCCCGCCACATCCGCCACGGCCGGCCGGTGGCAAAGACCTACCCACGCGGCGCAAAGCACCCCCTCAAGGACGGTATGCCGGCCCGTGCCTACGGCCCTAACGGAGACTTTATCGCCGTGATGATTTACGACGCTGCCGCCGACCTGTGGCGGCCCAAAAAGGTGTTCAAATCATGACCGTATCCTTCCGGCCCTGCGCAAGCCCAGAACCGCGCACGGGAGGGAGGCCAATCGTTGAAACCCGACACCGACTCATGCGAATTGTAGACGATCTGACCCAATTTGATCTGCCGGGAGAAAGCATCATCACCATCGGAGCCTTCGACGGGCTGCACCGCGGCCATCAGGCCCTCATCGGCCACGTGCTCCGGCGGGCACGGGAGACGGGCTGCACGGCGGCCCTGGTCACCTTCCATCCCCACCCGGCGGCGGTATTGGCTCCCGAACGCGCCCCTCTGCTCCTAACCACACCGGCGGAAAAAGCCGCCCTCTTGGAGGAGATGGGCTTGGACTTGATGGTTCTGTTACCCTTTGACCGCCCAACAGCCGCAACCCCGGCCCGCGCCTTCATGGAGACCCTCTGCGCCCACCTGCACCCCCGCGAGATCTGGGTCGGCGCGGACTTTGCCCTGGGCCGTGGCCGCGAGGGAGACGTAGCCTTCCTAAGCAAACTGGGCCGGGAACTGGGCTACCAAATCCGCCCCCTGCAACCCGTCCGCGAGAACGGGCAAGTCATCTCCAGCAGCCGCATCCGTGCCCTGCTGGAACGGGGGGATGTGGAAGAAGCAGGCCGGTTGCTGGGACGCCATCCCCGTCTGTCGGGCGAAGTCGTGTACGGCGCGCAACGGGGCCGCACCCTGGGCTTCCCCACCGCCAACCTGGAGATCCCACCCGGACGGGCCGTCCCGGCCAACGGCGTCTATGCCACCCTGGTCCGAATAGGGGAGGAACGCTACCGGGGTGTGACCAACGTAGGCGTGCGGCCCAGCTTTGACAACGGTCGGCGCACCGTGGAGACCCACATCTTTGATTTTGATGAAGACATCTACGGCTGTCGGTTGACCGTGGAATTCATCGCCCGCCTGCGCGACGAGCGGCGATTTGAAAACATCGGCGATCTGGTAGCCCAGATCCGGCAAGATGGCGACCGAGCGCGTCGCCTCCTGGCCCGATACGAAACATCCGGTGCCCGGTCCTCCTGTCCTTACCACTACCGCGAGGTCCCCCACACCGCCGACCGGGCCTTGCAGGTCTGGGGCCGCACCCTACCCGACCTGTTCGTCGGTGCGGCGCGGGGCATGTACAGCCTGATGGCCGAACCGGAAGACCTGCTCGCCGTCCGTTGGCAAGAGATCCAACTGGAGGCCCCGGACCGGGAGACCCTTTTGGTCGATTGGTTGAACGAATTGCTCTTTCTGACCGAGGTAGAGGAATTGTTGTTTGCCGAATTTCGGATCACATCCCTCAACGGAACCACCTTGCAAGCCCAGGCGGGCGGAACGGTGGCTCCCATCGGCAAAGCCCATATCAAGGCAGCCACCTTCCACGACCTGCGCATCGTCCGGGAGGGGGATGGCTGGTCGGCTCTCATTACGTTTGACGTGTGAAGGGAGGGAACGAATGGTCAAAAAAGCGGACCTGGTACGCATTAGCAAATATGTGTGGGAGATCCCCCCCACCTACCGGCCCGATATGAAAGTCCCGGCGCGCATCTATGCCAACGAGGAACTGTTGGAACTGGCTTTTCGCGATCAGACGATGGAACAACTGGTCAACACCGCCGCCATGCCGGGAGTGGTCAAGCGGGTGCTGGTCATGCCCGACGCCCACCAGGGCTACGGGCCGCCCATCGGCGGCGTCGTGCCCACCCGCTACCCCGACGGCGTCATCTCCCCCGGAGCGGTGGGCTACGACATCAACTGCGGCGTGCGGCTCATGGCCTCCGACCTACTGGCCGAGGAGGTCCAAAAAGAAGTGGACAACCTGATCTCGGCCCTCTTCCGCAACATTCCCAGCGGCGTGGGCAAGGGGGGCGGCATCCGTCGCGTTTCGGAACGGGAGATGGACGAGGTGCTGCGCAAGGGAGCGGCCTGGGCGGTCAAAGCGGGCTACGGCCGCCCGGAAGACCTGGAACGCCTGGAGGAGGGCGGGGCCATGCCCGGCGCAGATCCCTCCGCCGTGAGCCAGCGGGCCAAACAGCGGGGACGGCCCCAACTGGGCACGCTCGGCTCCGGCAACCACTTTATTGAAATCCAAGAAGTGGAAGAGATTTACGATGAAAAAGTAGCCCAAGCCTTCGGCCTCTTTGAAGGGCAATTGGTCATCCAAATTCACTCCGGCTCGCGGGGGCTGGGGCATCAGGTCTGCTCCGACTATGTGCGGGAACTGCAAAAGGCGGTGCAAAAGTACAACATCAAACTGCCGGACCGGCAACTGGTCTGCGCCCCCCTGGATTCGCCGGAGGGCCAACGCTATTTCGGGGCGATGGTCGCCGCGGCCAACTACGCTTGGGCCAACCGCCAGTGCATGGCCCATCTGGCCCGCCGCAGCTTCGAGGAGGTGCTGGCCGGCAAGGTGCGGAGCTTTGACCTGCACACCGTCTATGACGTGGCCCACAACATCGCCAAGATCGAAGAGCATGTGGTGGACGGCAAAAAGATGAAACTGTGCGTCCACCGCAAGGGGGCGACGCGGGCCTTTGGGCCGGGCCACCCGGCGGTCTCACCCGTCTACCGGGCGGTGGGCCAGCCGGTGCTGGTCCCCGGCGACATGGGGACCGCTTCCTACGTACTGGTGGGCACGAGCGAAGCATTGGAGGAAAGCTTCGGCACCAGCTGCCACGGCGCGGGGCGGGTGATGAGCCGTAAGGCGGCAAAAAAGAAGATCCACGGCGGGACGCTCCGTCGGGAGCTGGAATCGCGGGGCATCCACGTCCGGGCGGGCAGCATGGCCGGTCTGGCCGAGGAGGCCCCCGACGCTTACAAAGATATTGACGCCGTGATAGAGGTGGTGGACGGCGCAGGGCTGGCCCGCAAAGTGGCCCGCTTGCAGCCGTTGGCGGTGATGAAAGGGTAAACGTGGCCCGGAAACAACGAGGGAGAGCGATCACAGGCCGGTTCCTTTCCCGCGAAAATCGCTTCCTCGTGACGGTGGAGGTGGAGGGAGGGCGGGTATCGGCCCACCTGCCCAATTCGGGGCGGCTGGGGGAGCTGCTGACGCCGGGGCGACGGGTGCTTCTGGTGGAGCGGCCCGGCCCCCGGCGCAAGACCGGCTACGACCTGAGCCTCGTTGAATTTGAAGGCCATTGGATCTCCGTGGACGCTCGGCTGCCCAACGACCTGGTGGAGGATGCCCTGCGGGCCGGGCGGATCAAACCGTTGCGCGGCTATGTCTCCCTGCACCGCGAGGTGCGGCGGGGCCGTAGCCGCTTTGACTTTTTGCTGGAAGGACCGGAGCAGCCTCCATGTTGGGTGGAAGTCAAATCGGTGACGCTGCTGGTGGACGGCCTGGCCTGCTTCCCCGACGCCGTCACGGTCCGAGGACGGCGGCATGTGGAGGAACTGGCCGCCCTGGCGGAGGGAGGGGAAAGGGCGGTGGTGCTCTTTGTGGTGCAACGGGACGATGCCCAGGGGTTCCGCCCCCACGACGAGGCGGATCCGGCCTTTGGCCGGGCACTGCGGGCAGCCGCCCGGCAGGGCGTTGAGGTTTACGCTTACGCCTGTCACATTGAACCGGGCCGGGCGGCCATCAGCCACCCTTTGCCCGTCTATCTGTGAGCATCTCGCCCAGCCGCTGCGCCCTTTGCGTTGCGCTTTGTAGCTCCTCACGTAGCCGTTCCAGCTCCTGCCGCAGGGCATCAAGACCGGTCGGGCGGGCAGCCCGCACCATCTGCTGGCAGGTACGGGCGTTACGCAGGGCAATGGCGGTGTACTCGGCCAACCCGCCGAGCCATTCAATGTCGCTCTCGTTGAAGGGTGCGCCCCCCGGTTCACGGGCGGCTACCAAAACCCCCATTGTCTGCCCGGCACGCCGGAGAGGCGCGCCGACAATCGGCCCCAGCGGTTTACCGACAACCTCAAACATGCCCACATCGCTGGGCGCACGCGGCCGGGCCAGAGCTTCCCCCTGCCGCAGGACCTGGAGGGCAAAACGACCGTCCAGGGGAAGGCCCAACAAGCGCGCCCGTCGGTCGCGCGGCCCACGGATGGCGCATAGACAGAGGTGGGGCGAATTCTTTTGCGGCATGAACAGGAAGGCATAGTCGGCGCGGATGATGTAGATGGCCGCTTCCACACTGCGGATGCAGATGCGGTCCTCATCCAGCAGGGCCACCAATGCTTTGCCCACGCGGGTCAAGATGTTCATATCACGCACCCACCGTTCCAACTGGCGGGTGAGGGGCATGGGACCGTCTACGGGGTGGGCAGAGCGATCACCGCCCGCTTCCGGGCGGGCATCCGTCGGCGTGCGCCGTTGCAATGCCCGTTCAATGGCCTGTAGCATGTCTTCGCTGCTGTACGGCTTGACGATATATTCCACCGCCCCCAGGCTTAGGGCTTGTTCGGCCACCTGTTCGGAGCCGTAAAAGGTGCTCAGGATCACCGGCGTCGTGTTCCCCCGCTCGCGGAGGGCCTGCAGCACCTCCAGCCCGTCCATCTTCGGCAGGTTCAGGTCCAAGATGACCAGGTCCGGTTTGTCAACAAGAATGCGTTTGAGGCCACGCTGACCGTCCATCGCCGTCAGCACCTTGTAGCCGTTGGGTTTGAGGATATTGTTCGCCAAATGGACGATGCTCTCCCGCCGGTCTTCTATGATCAGAACGGTTTCTCCTGCCATTGCATTCTCCCTTCAGGGGCGTTCAGCGCAACAACACTTCCAGTTCCTCCAGAGCCACCCGCGAAGTCAAGTCCAAGCTCAAGGGCGTGACCGCCACCACCCGATCTACCAACATGGCCCGGATGTCCGAATCGGGCTCCAAAGTCTCATAATCCACCATCACCTCATAGCCCAGGGGCCGCTTGTCGGCCAGAGAACGCCGCCCGCCGGGCAAGGCGTGATAGTAGCGCTGACGGGAAAGACGGGTTATGCGCCAGGGCGTCTCCGGAGTGGCATCGCCGGGGACCTCAACCTTGAGCACATCCACATCGGGAGGCAAAGGTTTGCGCAAGAGCTGACGGGCGAAATAACGGGCAAAATGGGTCGCCGCCGCAAAGTCCACGTCTTCCGAATGGTTGTAATGGTACTGCTTTTCCGTCTCCAAGCTGACGGCGATACCGGGGATACCTTCGCTGGCCGCTTCCAGGGCCGCTCCCACCGTGCCCGAAATCGTCACGCCGGAACCGACATTTTCACCAAAGTTGATGCCCGACAGGCACAAAGCCGGCTTGCGAGGAACCAACTCTACCAACGCATAGAGGACCGCCTGGGAGGGGGAACCGTGCAAAGCAAAGGCAGGCACACGCCGACCGTCCACGGTATACTCAACGGGGTAAATAGCACCGTCGTTGAAGGTCGGCAGGCTGCGCCCGGAGCCGGTCTGCTGCTCACAAGGGGCCGAAACGAACACATCGCCCAGGTCCAAAACGGCCCGGACGGCAGCCCGCAATCCCGGCGATTCTATGCCATCATCGCATGTCACCAAAATCAAAGGGCGGACTTTATCTTCAGGCATGATCATCCCAGGTCCCGCGAAATTCGCCTTCATTATAGCAGATTTCTCCCATTTGTGCATATCGGCCCGCCGGGTAAGATCAAGGCCGGGACGCCTTGGGGCGACACATTAGGTGCGCCGCCCCGGCCCCGGAGAGCGAGTCCGGCGCGGTTGCTCCCGGAAGGGAATGCTGGTATAATCCGCGGAAGCAGACCGGATGGAGGACAGAACCGCCAACCGAATTTTGGGTGGAGAAATGACGGATTACGATCAACACACACACAAGGTTCTATACGATGTCATCGTCGTCGGCGCGGGGCACGCCGGTTGCGAAGCGGCCCTGGCCGCCGCCCGCATGGGGGCCAAAACCTTGCTGCTGACCATGAACCTGGACCTCATCGCCCAAATGCCCTGCAACCCCGGCGTGGGAGGGCCGGGCAAAGGCCATCTGGTCCGTGAGATCGACGCCCTGGGCGGCGAGATGGGCCGCGCCATTGATGCTACCCACATCCAAATCCGCCTCCTCAACCAGAGCCGGGGGCCGGCCGTCCAGGCCCTCCGCGCCCAGGCCGACAAGCGACGCTATTCCCTGCGCATGAAACACACCATTGAGCAAACGCCCAACCTGCACCTCAAGCAGGCCCGCGTCGAAGGGTTGCTGGTGCGCGGCGACCGGGTGCAGGGTGTCGTCACCCACACCGGGCGCAAATACCGGAGCCGGACCGTCATCTTGACCACCGGCACATTCCTGGCCGGGCGCGTCCTTTCCGGCGAACGGAGCTGGCCCGCCGGGCGCGCCGGAGAATTCCCCGCCGTGGGCCTTTCGGCCAGCCTGCGCGACCTGGGGTTTCCCCTGGTTCGCCTGCAAACCAACACCCCGCCCCGCGTGGACGCCCGCACCGTTGACTTTTCCCTGACCACACCCCAGCCCGGCTCCGACGTTCCCCTACAATTCTCAATTTCCAATTCTCAACTCCCCATCCCCCATTTCCTGCTGACCCCGCCCAACCCGGTCTACCCTGTGGAGCGGATGCCTGCCTGGCGGCCCCAATTGCCTTGCTACTCGGTCTACACCACGCCCGAAACGTTGGACGTGGTGCGGGCCAACCTGCACCGCTCCCCCATCGCGCCGGGCCGGATTGACGCCGCCGGGCCGCGCTACTGCCCCAGTTTTGAAGAAAAGGTGGTGCGTTTCCCCCACAAGGAACGCCACCAGCTCTTTTTGGAACCGGAGGGCTGGCACACCGGCGAAGTGTACGTCCAGGGCTTTTTTACCGGGATGCCGGAGGATGTCCAGATCGCCATGCTCCACTCCATCCCGGCCCTGCGGGAAGCCGAGATCATGCGCCCCGGCTATGCCATTGAGTACGACAGCGTGCCCTGCCAGGAACTGAGCGCATCGTTGGAGACCAAACGCATTGAGGGCCTTTTCCATGCCGGGCAGATCAACGGGACCAGCGGCTACGAAGAAGCCGCCGCCCAGGGCCTCATGGCCGGGATCAACGCCGCCCTCAAGGTCCAGGGCCGCGAGCCGATCATTCTGCGCCGCGACCAGGCATACATCGGCGTCCTCATTGACGACCTGGTGACGAAAACCATCACCGAGCCGTACCGCATTATGACCGGCCGGGCCGAGTATCGCCTGCTGCTGCGCCAGGACAACGCCGACCTGCGCCTGGCCCGCATCGGCTACGAGGTCGGTCTGCTGCCCCGCGAGCGATACGAAGCGGCAGAGGCCAAACGCCGCGCCGTAGAAGAGGAGCTGGCCCGCTTGGGGTCCCTGTGGCTCAAGCCGAGCGACAAAGACCTCAACGAACGGCTCATCGCCGCCGGGTTGCCCCCTTTGAAAGATGGCGTCAACGCCCTCCAATTCCTGCGCCGCCCGGAGGTGGATTACGCCCTGGTGGCCGAGTTGGTCCCGCCGCCGGAGCCGTTGTCTGCCGACGCCGCCGAACAGGTGCAGATTGAGGCCAAGTATGCCGGGTACATTGAAAAGCAGCGGGCCGAAGTCGCCCGCTTTCGCCGCCTGGAAGACCGCCGCATCCCCCCCGACATAGACTACGAAGCCCTGGTCGGCCTGCGGGCCGAGGCGCGGGAAAAACTGATGGCCGTCCGCCCGGCGACCGTGGGCCAGGCCAGCCGCCTGGAAGGGGTCAACCCGGCGGACATTTCGGTCCTGCTGGTGCACCTGAAGGCCCGCCTCCGCGATTGAAGGCCGGGCGCATCCGCGCTCAATTCGTGGCCGGCCCGCTTTGGCGGTTCCGGGGATTTGAACCGCAAAGGCGCAAAGGGCGCAAAGGAAAGTGGCAACTCAAGTCGCTCCTTTTGGGCCTGCGGCCGGGCGTCCGCCTACGCGGACGCTCCCGTTCCCGCCTGCATGGCAGGCGCGCACGCACAGGCGGGCGGTCGGCCAACGGCCCACCAGGGACGGTTTCAACCGCTATTTTCGAGGAAAAGATGGAAACGCGCTGCCCGCACTTGGGCCTGCAGCACAACAAACACCAAACCCTCCTGCAGCCTAGCTCCCACCACCGCTGCTACGTCGGCGGCGAGCCGGAGCGGGTCCCGACCGCCTTTCAAGCCCAAGCCTGTTTGACCGCCGCCCACCGCCGCTGCCCGCGCTTCAAGGAGGTCACTCCCCAAGAGGAGTCTCCGCCGCCGGAGCCGACCGTCGCCCCTGCGCCCCAGGCCAAGCACCACACACCCCACGCCGCCCTGCACCCCATCCCCCCGGAGAAGAAACCGGCCCGCCGCCCCTTGACTCTGACCGAACTGGTCGTCCTGGGTTTGGGTGGGGCCATCGTGCTGGCCGTCGTCTTTATCGGCTATGCGTTGGTCTACCGCCTCACCATCGGCCCCGGCATGGAAGCCCCGACCGTCGTCGCAGGTAACCCGACAGCCACCCTGGTTCCGACGTTCACCCCCACTCCAACGCCGACGCCCACGCCCCCAACCGCCGCCGTCCTGCTTTCCCCATCCCCCGCCGCCCCCGCTCCTGCTCCCTCGCCCCTGCCTACCCGACCGCCGCCCGCCTCCTCCCCGCCGACCCGCCTGGTCATTCCCGTCCTGAACCTGGATATTCCCGTCGTGCCGGTCGGCGTCAAAAAAGTGCAGGACGGCGGGCGGACGCGCTTGATCTGGGATGACGTGCCCAACGCCGGAGGGTTCCACCAAACCTCGGCTTATCCCGGCCAAGGGGGCAACATCGTCATCAACGGCCACCGGGACATCAAAGGTGCGGTCTTTCGCCACCTGGATCGGTTGCAGCCCGGCGATGCAATCATCCTCTACGTTGGTGACACCCCCTACGAGTATCGTGTCACCGAGACTTTGGTCGTGCCCGAAACCTTTGCCACGGCGGAGCAGCGGGCCGAAAACCTACGCCTCATCGGTCCCATGCCCGAAGAGAGACTGACGCTCGTGACCTGCACCCCCATCGCCCTGGCCACCCACCGCCTGTTGGTCATCGCCAAGCCTGCCGCGCCCGGAGCACCCCCGGAGAGGACGACGCCGTAAACGGCACGATCACGTCGGAGCCGGAAGTTTTCCCATCTGCCAGGCTTGCCCTTGCATTTGACACCGCTCCGGCGCGTATGCTATACTCCCCGGTGACGCAGGCATTGCACCACATCATCGCCGACCCCGTGTCAAATCAGAGCGTTGGGAGGACCTCTTGATCCCAGATCACGATCTGGAAGTGTTACGGACCTTTGACGGTCGCGGCCACGCGACCCTGAGTGTGTACCTCCGTCTGGATACTCCGGACTATCGTGACTCTGCTTACGACTTTTTCATCCAACAAGTGCAAGCCCGTCTGGATGAATGCCAGGCGCGGGAAGAGTGCCGTCAGGCCCTCAAGGAGGATATAGAGATCGTGGGCCTGTACCTCAAGACCAACGGCCACCGGCAACACGCCGGACTGGCGATCTTTTCCTGCGCCGCGGAGCTGTTCTGGCGGGCGTATCCGCTAACGGCCCCGGTCCCAAGCCGGGTGACAATCGGCCCCAAGTTTGATCTCGGTCCCTTGATGCAGGGGAACGAGCACGGGAAAAAAGAGGCCCTCTCTGCATGAGAGGGCCTTTGAGCATGGCGGGCGAGCCGGGCACAGGCTAGGATTTTTTGCGTCGTTTCTTTTTGTAACCGGCGGCAAAGGAGTACAAGGGCAACAAGAGCGGCTCCACTTTGGTCGCCAGGCTGATGCGTGCGCTCCACAAAGCGGTGCGCGCCTTTTCCACCGGCAGGCTCAAGCGGTCACGGACGGGCCAATCCTGCACCGGGACCGCCGCCGGTTCTTGCGGTTCCCAGTGGAAGGCCGCCGCGGCCCATGTCAACCCCGCCCCAAAGCCGACAAACACAACCCGATCCCCCGATTTGAGCCGCCCTTCCTCAATGGCATCTACCAACGCCAGGGGAATGGAGGCCGCCGAGGTATTGCCGTAGCGATCAATGTTGACAAAGATCTTGTCCCGTTCAACGCGCAAGCGGCGTCGGGCCAGCTCAATGATCCGTTCGTTGGCTTGGTGCGGGATGATGAGGGCAATGTCATCAATGGTCAGCCCGGCGTCCAGGATCACTTTGCGCACCGAATCGGCCATGACCCGTGTGGCGAATTTGAACACGCGACGGCCATCCATGCGCAGGTACTGCATCTTTTTGTTGAGGATCTCTTGGCTGAAAGGGTGCGCCCCCCCTCCACCGGGCAGGATCAAGGCATCATAGTCGGAGCCGTCGGACCCAAGTTCAAAGGAGAGAAGGCCGGTTGGTTGATCGCTGGATTCCAAGACTACCGCGCCCGAACCATCCCCAAAGAGAACGCAGGTGTTGCGGTCGCTCCAATCTATCCCCAGCGTCAGATGCTCCGTGCCGATGACCAGAGCGTTGCGGTAGCCCCCCGTCTGAATGAATTGACATGCCGTGACCAGAGCATACACCCAGCCGGTGCAACCGGCTACCAGGCTGAAGGCCGCCGCATTTTTGGCCCCCAACCGATCCTGGACCATGCTGGCCACGGGCGGCACGAAATAGTCGGGAGACGAGGTTGCAACGATGATCAGGTCCACATCGGCAGGATCAAGTTGCGCGACCTCTAGTGCTCGGCGGGCGGAGGCCAGAGACATGGTAGAGCAGGTCTCACCGGGGGCGGCGATGCGTCGCTCGCGGATGCCGGTGCGGGTGCGGATCCATTCGTCGCTGGTGTCCACCATCTTTTCCAGGTCAAAGTTGGTGAGGACCCGCTCCGGCACATATTTTCCCCAACCGGTAATGCGTGCATACTTGGTCATTTCCTTTCACCTCCCCAAAATTCCCAAAAATCGCACCAGAAAAATGCCTTCCGCTGCGGTGGAGGAAGGCCGGTGCGAAGGCTTATTCTTTTCAACCGGCGGTGATGTGGGCACGCCCTTGTCGGTAGCGCAAGAAGAAAGCCAGGATCACCCCGGCCACGGAGGCCGCCGACCCCGCAGCCGCCGCTCCGATCAGAAGGCCCTTGCGGTGCTGGCGCATGAAGCTCTGCGGTTCCAACCGGCGGCGCTGGGCCTCCAAGATCAGCTCACCGTGCAGGCGGCGGCGAAAGTGAGCATCCGGCTCTACCGGAACCAGGATCGCTTGGATCTGTTCGGCCAGGTCCAACAATCCCTGGATCCGGTCATAACGAGTCAGATTGGGCGGGGGCTGTGCATCCGATGCGACCAATTGCTCGGCGTGCGCCCACAGAATTTCTCGCTCCGTTCGTTTGTCCATTGTCCTTTCCCCCGGTTGCCGAACCGAAGCGGCCCTTCAACCAACAGCAAAGGTGCTGAAAGCCCCATGGTCCGCGCGGATAGGGCTTTTCGGCGACCTGCAAACCTTTCAGCTCTGATCGGCCAGTTCCTGGCGCAAGGCAACCAGTGTACGGTGATAGAGGGACTTGATCGCCCCTTCACTGCGCCCCATGATCTGGCCGATCTGGGCATTAGGCAAACGCTCCACAAATTTGAGGATCAGCAAGTTCTGGCGGTCTGGGGGCAGGCGACGAATGGCCGCCAGGAGGGCATCCCGTTGTTCCCCTTTGGCTACCTGCTGGAAGGGGGTCTCTTCCCCTTGCTGGCCGATGGTTGCCAAGCGGTCCAGAGAGATGATCTGCCGTCGGCTGCGGTCCCGATGCCAATTCGCCACCACGTTATGGGCGATGCGGTACAGCCACGAGGAAAAGGGTGCACCTCGTTGCACATAGCGGGGGATGTGGTTCAGGGCCTGGTAAAAGACTTTGGCCGTCAGGTCCTCGGCATCGTGGTGGTTGCCTGTACGATAGTAGATGTAGCTGTATATCTTGTCAACGTACCGTTCGTACAAGAGACCGAACGCCTCCGGATCGGTCTTGGCTCGTTCGACCAGGGCAGCTTCATCTACCGACTCGTTCGCCGAATTACTCACCGGGCAAACCTTTCAGGCGTCGTCGGTCTCGCTAATAGAACACCGCACGACGCAGTTGGTTGCGCTTAGTATAACAAAGATGGAATGGATGGTCAATCTGTGCCGTCCGGGAGGCAGGGCAGGCATCTTCAGTCCACCCCTTCGCCGGATTGGAGCTGCTGCAGGAACGCCCGGTCCTCTTCGCTCAGGCGGGCGCGGGCCAGAAGATCGGGGCGTCGCTGCCAGGTGCGACGCAACGCCTCTTGCCGCCGCCAGCGGGCGATCTCGGCGTGATTGCCCGAAAGGAGCACCGGCGGCACGGCATAGCCCCGGAACTCGGCAGGGCGGGTATAGTGGGGGTATTCCAGCAATCCTTCGGCGTGCGAATCCTCAAAGGTGGCCGCCGGATCGCCCAGGACGCCGGGCAACAAGCGGGTGACGGCATCCACCAAGACCATGGCCGGGATTTCGCCGCCGGAAAGTACATAGTCGCCGATAGAGATGGCGTCGGTGGCCAAGTAGCGATGTACCCGCTCATCCACCCCCTCATAACGCCCACAGATGAGCAAAAGGCGGCGTTGACGGGCCAACTCGCGGGCCACTTGCTGGGTCAGGAGCCGCCCTTGGGGGGTCAGGAGAATGATCGGCACACGGCCCAGGTCCTCGCCCAGGACTGCTTCCACGGCGGCAAAGATCGGCTCCGGTTTCATGATCATACCGCCACCGCCACCGTAAGGCGTGTCATCGGTGACACGGTGCTTGCCCTCGGCGTAATCGCGGATGTTGTGTAAGGCGATGGTCAGCAGCCCGGCCCGGCGGGCACGTTTGATGATGCTTTCCTCAAACACGCCGGCAAACATGCCGGGGAACAGGGTCAAGATGTCAAAATGCACGGTGTTTTCCTCGGAATCGCAGGCCGTCTATGAATCGAGCACGGATGCACGAATGCGCCCGGCCCGGTGGCACGGGTCTCCGGACTTTGGGCCGTTGGCCGACCGCCCGTGCAGCAGACGCTTGGCTGCAAGCCGCTCCCCGCAGGTTCAACCGAGCTTCCGGCCCGGCAACCTGGGGGAGGTCATCGGTCTGCGCAGGCCGAAGCCGCGCCCCTTCGCCGGACGGTAGCAAAAAGGCGTCCCGCGCCGGGACGCCTCACAGGGCATGAACTTTAGGATAAAAAGTCACGCAATTTGCGGCTGCGGCTGGGGTGACGCAGCCGCCCCAGGGCTTGGGCCTCAATCTGGCGGATCCGCTCGCGGGTAACACCGAACTTTTTACCCACTTCCTCCAGGGTGTAGCTATAGCCGTCTATGAGACCAAAGCGGAGCTGCAAGATCCGCACCTCGCGGGGCGTCAGGGAAACAAAGATCTCCTCAATCTGATCCCGGAGGAGTTGGAGCGATGCCTGGTCGGTGGGAGAAGGAGCGTCGCTGTCTTCAATGAAATCCCCCAAGAAGCTATCATCCTCCTCACCCACCGGCATCTCCAGGGAAAGGGGACGCTGGGAGACCTTGATGGTTCGCTCCACCTTTTTGGGGCTGACGCCCAGTTCTTCGGCGATCTCCTCCACCGTCGGATCGCGGCCCAATTCTTGGACCAGTTGCCGGGAGACTCGGGCCAAGCGGTTGATCTGTTCGTACATGTGGACCGGAACGCGGATGGTGCGCCCTTGATCTGCAATGGCCCGTGTGACCGCCTGCCGGATCCACCAGGTGGCATAGGTGGAGAATTTGTACCCCCGATGATAGTCAAACTTTTTCACCGCCCGGATGAGGCCGATGTTTCCTTCCTGGATCAGGTCCAGGAAGGGCACGCCGCGCCCCACATACTTTTTGGCGACGCTGACCACCAATCGGGAGTTGGCCTTGATGAGATGCTCCTGGGCAGCCTCACCGTCGCGCACGATCTCCTGGAGTCGTTCCCGCTCCTCCGGACTGAGGTCCTCATTTTGCAGCCGTTTTTTGGCCTTGCGCCCCGCTTCCATCCGCTTGGCCAGCTCTACCTCCTGTTCGGCGGTCAGGAGGGGGATGCGCCCGATCTCTTTGAGATAGAGGCTGATGGAATCGTCAATGTCAATGGCCGAAAGATCCACATCTTCCGGCTCACTGATGGGGACAGGGGTTTCCTCTTCTTTTTGCTCTTTGGCCTCCGGCTGCTCCTCCAGTTCGGTGTCGCTGATTTCAATCCCCAGATCAATGAGACTGGCCAAGGCATCCTCCAGTTGCTCAATGTTCAGCTCGGCTTCGGGAACCGCCTCCATTACATCGTCGTAAGTGACGTACCCCTGCCTGCGGCCCAGATCCAGCAGGCGTTCAATGGGTGAAACCTCGGTCTGCCCTGCTTCCGGAGGGGCCTCGGCCTCGGTCGATTCGGTTACTTTGCGCTCGCGTTCAACTTCTTGTTCCACCACTGCTCAACCCTAACGTGGGTTGCACCGCCTTCCATCGGTTTCGGCGTTTCCAAGATCAAGCAACCGCTTGCCGCGTGCGAGAATCGCCAAACGGCAAAGCGGCTAATGACGCTCTTTTGGCCGACCAGAGGGAATACCACCGAACCGTTGCGGGCAAAGCGCGCTTGGTCGGTTGTGCAACCCGGCTCATATTTTTCGGTTCCTCGCTCTCAACCGAGAGGTAATAAACTGTTGTTATTATACCACGAAATTCCCAAAAGTGTACCCCCCAAATTCCATCAATTTTCATCTGGAACGCTCCAAGATCAATCGTTGATGGCGAGGGCGGCGACCGATGCCGCCTCGGTCGGCCTTTGTCAAGGGAAGGGCTTTGGTGTATAATCGGTCGGCATAGCGAG
The DNA here is from genome assembly GCA_964593865.1 of uncultured Anaerolineaceae bacterium. GTDB lineage: Bacteria > Chloroflexota > Anaerolineae > JAAYZQ01 > JAAYZQ01 > CAZQKE01. The sequence goes on from CAZQKE010000103.1 coordinate 21,254, forward strand.
AACAGGGATTGCCTATGGACGAACGCGACTCCCTCAAAATCCTGATGCTGGCCGCCGAGGTTGCGCCCTTTGCCAAGACGGGCGGCCTGGCCGATGTGGTCGGCGCGCTGCCCAAAGCCCTCCACGATCTGGGCCATGATGTCCGCGTGGCCATGCCCCTCTACGGGCGCATCCGGCGCGAACAGTTCGGCCTGCAACGGCTGGTCCCGCCCTTTGAGACACCCATCCATCGCACCGTCAAGCACGCCGGCCTGTGGCAAACCTCCATCGGCGACCGGGTCCCCGTCTATATGGTCGAAAACGCCGAGTATTTTGACCGGGAAGGGATCTACATGTACCCCGACGATGCCGACCGCTTTATCTTTTTCTGCCGGGCAGCGTTGGAAGGGTTGCGCTACCTTGATTGGCAGCCCGACATCATCCACTGCCATGACTGGCACACGGCCATCGTGCCCAATTGGATGAACACCATCTACAAAGACGACCCCTTTTTCGCCGAAACGGCCACCATCTACACCATCCACAACTTGGCCTACCAGGGCATCTTTGGCTACCGCGTGCTGGAAATCGCCGGGATTGATGAATGGGGCTTTATGTACCACCCGGAGATGGTGGACCTGAACGAAGTGGTAGACCTGATGGCGCGGGGCATCTACTGGGCCGATCTGATCAACACCGTCAGCGAAACCTACGCTGCCGAAATCCTGACCCCCGCTTTCGGCGAGCGGCTGGACCCTCTGCTCCGCGACCGGCGGGACCGCCTGTTCGGCATCCTCAACGGCATTGACACGGAGGAATTTGACCCCGCCACCGACCCCCATATCGCCGCCAACTACGATGTGGACCATCTGGCACGGCGGGCGGAGAACAAACGCGCCTTGCAAGAGGAAGCCGGGCTGGCCCCCGAAGCCGACCGCCCCCTCATCGGCGTCATTTCCCGGCTGAACGAAGCCAAAGGGATGGACCTGTTGGCCCAGGCCATCGAGCCGATCCTGGCCCAGGGCGCGCAGTTTGTGTTGATGGGCACGGGCGAGCAACAATACCACGAGCGATTCAGCCGGATCGCCCAGGAGAGGCCGGAGCAAGCCGCCGTCTTTTTGACCTTCAACGACGCCCTGGCCCGGCGCATCTACGCCGGCAGCGACATGCTCCTCATGCCCAGCCGCGTCGAACCGTGCGGGACCAATCAACTGATCGCCATGCGCTACGGCAACGTGCCCATCGTCCGCGCCACCGGCGGCCTGGCCGATACGGTCCGCGATTTTGACCCCCGCACCGACCAGGGGACCGGCTTTGCCTTTGCCGAACCGGATCCCTGGTCCCTCTTTGCCGCCGTGGTCCGCGCCCTGGAAACCTTCAAGCATCGCGATTCCTGGCAAGGCTTACAGCGACGGGGCATGACCGCCGATTTTTCCTGGCGGCAATCGGCCCGCAAGTATGTGGACCTCTACCGCCGGGCCATCGCCAGCCGCATCCGCCGTCCGGGGTTGGAGACCTACGGGGTGACGGGATGAGCCACACACGGCGGAGCATCGCCCACCTGGACGCCCTGGTCGCCGCCCTGAGCGAGGCCGACCGGGCGCGGTTTGCGCGCATCTTTCACCTGGATGTCACCACCGGACAGGTCGTCCCCCCGGCGGGTATGGAGGATTGGATCGTGGCCCATTTCGGCGCGGTGGAAGCGGTGCGGCGGCAGCGCATCGTCAAGGTGACCAATCGCTACACCCTGGAAGGGGCCTTGTTCAACGAATTGCGCTCCGGCCGCCCCCACGAAGCCCCGCCCGGCGACGACGACCTGGAAGAGACGATCCGGCGCACCCGGGGCGGCCCCTTTTGCCGCCCGGAGGAGGGAACCCCGGCGGACCTCTTTGGCCGCATCCGGGGGCGGTCGTCTATCACCGCTTCCAACATCGCCAAATATGACGGCTGGCACGGCGTCATCATTTTTGACGAGCACCATCCCCTGCGCTTCACCGCCGAGGGGGTGGCCGACTATCTCCACACCGCCCAACGGTGGGCGCAGGCGGCCCATGAACGCGAACCGGCGGCCTGCTACCCCTTTTTCCTGTGGAACTGCCTGTGGCGCAGCGGCGCATCCATCCTGCACGGCCACGCCCAGATGACCCTGACGCGGGGGATGGCTTACGGGCGGGTGGAAGCCTGGCGGCGGGCCGCCCTCCGCTACCGCCGGGAGACGGGCTGCGACTATTTCGACGACCTGCTGGCCGTCCATCGCGCCCTGGGCCTGGCCGTGGACCACGGCACGGCGACCATTGTAGCCTCCCTGACCCCTTGCAAGGAAAAGGAAACCTGGATCGTGGGCCGTCGCTGGAACGACGACCTGCCCGCCGCCCTGTACCGCGTGCTGCGGACCATGCTCGGACGCTGGGGCGTGCAAAGCTTCAACATCGCCCTCTATCAACCGCCGTTGGCCGCCACGCCGGAGGATTGGACGGGGTTCCCCTTCATCTTCCGCATCCTGGACCGGGGCAACCTGCGCAGCCGCCATTCGGACGTGGGGGCCATGGAGTTTTTCGCCCAAAGCGTCATCGCCGCCGATCCCTTCCGCGTGGCCGATGCCTGG
>CAZQKE010000104.1:0-5379 GCA_964593865.1 uncultured Anaerolineaceae bacterium
AGCGAGCCATTATCGCCATGGCCCTTTCTTGCGACCCGGACATCATCATCGCCGATGAGCCAACCACCGCCCTGGACGTGATCGTCCAGGACCAGCTCCTGAAAAAAGTGCGGGACATCCAACGGCAATTGAATATGGCCATGATCTATATTTCCCACGATATCGCCGTCATCGCCGAGGTAAGCGAGCGGGTGGGCGTCATGTACGCCGGGCAACTGGCCGAAATGGCCTCTACCGAAGCCATTTTCCACCGCCCCATCCACCCCTACACCATGGGCTTGATGTCCGCCTTTCCCAGCATCGTCGGCCCCAAAACCGAACTGGTCCAACTCCCCGGCGAACCGCCGGACCTGCTCAACCCGCCGCCGGGCTGCCGCTTCCATCCCCGTTGCCCCTACGCCACCGACATCTGCCGCGAACAAGCCCCCGAATTCAAAGAGCACGCCGACCAACACTATGCCGCCTGCTGGCATCCGGGAGGTGAATCATGAGCAAACAGAAAACCCTGGTCAACGTCCGCAATCTGTCCAAACTCTACCCGGCGTCCACGGGCATCTTTGCCAAAGGCAACATCTTTGTCCATGCCGTGAGCCAGATCAACTTGCAGATTGCCCACGGCGAAAGCGTGGGGCTGGTCGGCGAATCGGGCTGCGGCAAGACGACCACGGGCAAACTGCTCACCCGCCTGATCGATCCCACCGAAGGTTCTATCGAATTGGACACCGAAGATGGTGTAGTGGACATCGCCCAGCTCAAAGGCAAGACACTCAAACAGTTCCGCCGCAACGTGCAAATGATCTTCCAGGACCCTTACGAATCCATGAACCCCCGCCTGACCATCTATGACACCGTGGCCGAACCGCTGAACGTCCAGGGCATCGGCACCGTCCCGGAACGGGAGGAGCGGGTCGCCCAGTTTTTGGATACGGTGGGATTGACTCCGCCTTCCAGCTTCATGTTCCGCTACCCCCATGAGCTTTCCGGCGGTCAGCGGCAGCGCATCGCCATCGCCCGCGCCCTGGTGATGGAACCGCGTTTCGTCGTCGCCGACGAACCAACCTCCATGCTCGACGTCTCGGTCCGTACCGGCGTCATGCAGCTGATGCAAGACCTGGCCGACCGCCTGAACGTCACCTATCTTTACATCACCCACGACCTGGCCGTAGCCCGCTACATGTGCAACCGCATCGCCGTCATGTACCTGGGCAAAATCGTGGAACTGGCCGAAACGGAAGAACTGTTGCACCATCCCAAGCACCCCTATACCCAGGCCCTGCTTTCGGCGGTTCCCGTGCCCGATCCCACCTTCCAGCGGGAGCCGGTGGTGATCAAGGGCGGCGTGAGCAAACCGATCAACCCGCCGCCCCAGTGCCGCTTTTACCCTCGCTGCCCTCTGGCCGATGATTTCTGCCGCGATAACGACCATCCCCCCCTGGAGGACAAGGGCGGGGAACATTTCGTGGCCTGCTACAAAGTGTAGCCAAAGGGTGAAACGGAAACGAGTAAACAAACTTCCGAAGTCAGCGAACCGCCGGTTCGTGTGGCTTCGGAAGTCCCTTTGAGAGAACCTATGCCTCGGCGAAAATCGGTCGTTTCCTGGCGGGCGATCCTCTTTGTCGTACTGACGCCCGCCGTTGTCCTGGGGCTGTTGTTCCTGGCCGCCTGGCTTTACGGCCTGGTGCGCTACGACCCGGCCTACTTTACCGAACCGTACCTTTCCCGCTACGAGACCCCCGGCGAAACGGCGCGGGTGCTGGAGCGGGCATTGCAAACCAACGATCCCCTTCTCCTGACCGAACTCCAGGGCTTGCGTTGGCCGGCCAAATTCGTGACCGCGCCGAGCATGATCTTTGTCATGCTCCTGGACCGCACCGACCGCTACATCACCTACCTTTACTTTGACATGCAGACCTACGAGCGATACCCTCACTATTTCGAGGAGGTCAACGGTCGCTGGGTCGTCTCGCCGCCCGATTTCTACTACTATATGCGGTCGGGCCGCTGGGTGGTAGTGTTCACGCCCATCGCCGTTGTCTGGTGGCTGCTGGGAGGCATTGCCCTGGGAATCGTCGTCGTCATGCGCGTTTCGGACCGCTTTCGCGCCAAACTGTACGGCGAACCGGAGGATTGACCATGCCGGAGGCGAGGCCCCACCTCCCAGGCAGGCCGAAGGGACGGGAGGCGGCAGCAGTCGGGGCCGTCTTGTCTTTGCTCCTCTTTGCCCTTCCGCTGTGGATGGTTGTCACGCGCTACGCCGACCTGGACCGGAGCGGGGACACCCAGGCCCGTGACGGCTGGGAGCAGATCCTGGCCTTGCCCTTGCCCCACAGCGCCGTGCTGGTCAGCGACGACCGCAACGACATGATGCCCCTGTGGTACTTTCAATACGTAGATGAGATGCGCCCTGACCTGCTGGGCCTTTTTCCGCTCATCACGCCCCAATACGCCACCCTGGGTCAAGTGCTCGACCTGGCCTTGAGTACCGGGCGGCCAGTCTATTTGATCAAAAAGATGCCGGGGATCGAGATCAAAGTCGCCGTCGGCCCGGAAAACGGTCTGTGGCGCGTCTACGGCCCGGCAGCGGACGGGGCGGCCCACCCCCTAAACGTCCGGCTGGGCGAGTCCGTGGCCCTGGTCGGCTATGATCGCACACCCCTTCACCCCCGGCCCGGCCAGACGCTGCGCGTGGCCCTCTACTGGCAAGCACTGCACCCCCTGGAAGCCGAGTACCACACCTTTGTCCACCTGCTGGATGGCGAGGGACGCAAAGCAGCCCAGAGCGACCGACAACCGGGCGGCGTCTACTACCCCTCCACCCTCTGGCAGCCGGGCGAGACGCTGCGCGATGAGCACCGTCTTACCCTGCCCGCCGACCTGCCGCCGGGCGACTATCGCCTCCTGGCGGGCATGTACGCCTTTGCCGCCGACGGCTCCCTGCTCCCCCTGGGAGAGCCGGTTGTCCTTGCCACTGTGACAATCTATTGATCGTACAACGCCTCCTCCGCCCTGGCACGGAAAAAACCCTCTGTGTCCAGGTCGGCAGCCCGCCGGAGGTGTTTGCGGGCCAGTTCCCTTTGCCCCAGGGCGGCGTACAAGGTTCCCAGGTGGTAGTGGGCGCTGGCCAGGTCGGGGTCCAGTTCCAAGGCGCGGAGGAGGGACTGCACCCCGGCGACGGCATCCCCGCTCAGATAGTAGGCCCAGCCGAGCAAGTCATGGGCGCGGGCATCCTCCGGGGCCAGCTCCACAGCAGCCTGGGCAGCGGGCAGCCCTCCTTCCTCCACCCGGTACAGGTGATCCAGATAGAAATGCGCCAATAACAGGTGAAAATCAATTTCATCGGGGGCGGCTTCCACCGCACCCTGATACCACTCCTCGGCGGAGGCATAATCTCCCAGGTCCACGAACGTTTCGGCCATCTCCACCCGCTGGGCGGCGTTCTCCGGGTCGCGGAGATGGGCTTCCCACAGAGCGGCCTGGGCGTCGGCCAGGTTGCCCACCAACCGCTGGTGGACGCCGAGAAAATAGTAGGCCAACGCCGAGTCGGGATCGAGCCCCACCGCCCGGCGCAACGCCTCGCCCCCAGCCGCCGTCTCGCCCTGAAGATCCAGGGTGTGGCCCAAGTAAGCCAGGACTTCGCTGTCCGGCGCGGCGGCCAACCGCCGTTCCAGGTGGCGGCGGGCCAGGGCCAACTCCCCCCGTTGCAGGAAGGCGGCCCCCAACAGCAGGTCGGCGCGGGCGGGGTCCGGTTCGGCGCGGACCGCTTCCAGGACGGACAACATGTCCTCGTCGCCGCCCTGCTCGAACCATGCTTCTGCTGCATCCAGGTCGTCGGTCAGAGCCAGTCGTCCGGCCAGGGAGGCCGCGCCTTTGTTCGTCGGATCGAGGCGCAATGCTTCATCGAGCCAGGCCTGGGCCTGCTCAAACCGCCCCTGGGCCGTCGCCGCCAGGGCCAGGGCCAGGGGCAAGCGGGCATCGGCGGGGGCCTGAGCCTGGGTGCGGAGCCAGGCCCGTGTTGCCGCCGCCCAATCACCCCGCCCGGCGTAGCTCCAACCCAAGGCCAGACCGGTCTCAAGACCGCCGCCCAATCGCTCCGCCTCACGTAGAGCAGCCGTCGCCTCCACAAAGCGGTGCTGGGTCAACAGCACTTCGCCCATCCCCTGCCAGGGCCGTGGTGAGCGGCGGTCCAGTTGAGCCGCCCGGCGGTAGGCATCGAGGGCCGCGCCATAGGCGGTGGCCGCCCTCTCCTCCTCCGCCCGGCGCACGGCCTGGGTGAAGGCGCGGGGGTAGGGCGTCAGGCCCAGGAGCAGGATGCCCAGGGCCAGAGCCGTCAGTTTGAGCACTGTTTGCTGCGTATGCGTCTCTGTCTTCACGCCGGGCATTGTAGCACAGGTCGGCGCGGGCGGCAACTGCATGTAGCCGCGGCAGAGGCGGCTATTGCGGGTCGAGGATACGGCGCCGAGGGTCCTCCGGGTCGGGGATGAAGGCAAAAGGCCCCTGGGGGATGCGTTTCGAGATCTGCAAGTAACCGGCGTCCATATACTCCCAGATGACCTGGAAGGGAGCTTTGCCCGCCACCCACTTTTCCACGATGGCCGTGCCGTGACCGGGCAGGATGGTAAAGACCACCTGGCGGGGGTCGTCGGGGTTGCGCAAGGCTTCGGAACGGGCAAAGGCAGCCTCGATGCCCTGCGCCTGCCGGTCGGTAGCGCAGGAGACCAGATAGTGGGCGTAGGGCGGGGCCAGAGGTGCAAATTCCACATAACGGGTATCATAGGCCGAAACGCCCCGATGCCCGTGCAGTTTGGAGCGCGTCACCGGCACGCGAGTCGCCGGTTCCCAGGGCGGCTCCAGCTCGATGAAGGGCAGGTTCCGGTCCATGCCCATCATCTCAACCGATTCGGACGAAGGGGGGATGTTTTCTTTGCCCTCCACGTGGCGCACCTGCGCCCCTCGGCCATCGGGCCGCACGCCGACGATAACGGCCAGGTCATCCTCGGTCACATCATCCTTGTTCAGCGGGCGTGCGCTTCCGGTGACGGTGGCAATGAGCGCTCCCAGCGTGGGGTCCCAGGTGGCAAAGCAACCCTCGCTGTACTGTTCGGCCACTGCGTCGCCGATGGCCGGAACGTGGACGATGTCGTTGATGCGCACCATCTCGGTGAAAAAGTTGCGCTGCCCCAGCTGCCGGGCGGCGGTGCGCATGGCTGCCGGGGTGTTCAGGCTCTGCCACAGGGTATAAGGGATGGGATCGCCCACTACCTGATGGTCGGTCACTTCATTGCTGCACAGAGTTGTGACCAGACGCAAGGCGATGTCCTGGTAGAAAGCATCCAGGTCGTCGCCCCGGCTGCGGGGATGGGCGCCGACCAGATCGAAATG
>CAZQKE010000105.1:0-25304 GCA_964593865.1 uncultured Anaerolineaceae bacterium
CTTCCTCGAAAATAGCGGTTGAAACCGCCCCTGGCGGGCCGTTGGCCGACCGCCCGCCTGCGCGGGCGGAAGCGGGAGCGTCCGCGTAGGCGGACGCCCGGCCGCAGGCCCGAAAGGAGCGACTTGAGTCGCCACCGCCCCCGGCGGCCGCCGGGGATCGGTCCGCTTCCTACCTTTTCAGCCGCCAGCGGGTTCCTTCCGGCCCGTCCTCCAGGATGATGCCCAGTTCGGCCAGTTGGTCACGGATGGCGTCGGCCCTGGCCCAATCGCGGTCTCGGCGGGCTTGCTGACGGATGTCAATGAGCAGCCGCACCAAACCGTCCAACAGTTCGCCGTCCCCTCGGATGGACTCGGTCTGCGTTTCGGTCAGGAAACCCAGCACTTCTCCGCCAAAAGCGCGGTAGAGGCCGTCGATGGCTTCCAGGGTCGCCCGGCCGACCGCTTCTCCGGAGTTGAGGAGGGAGTTGACCTCGCGGCTCAGGTCAAAAAGGGAGGCGATGGCCCGTGGTGTGTTAAAGTCGTCGTCCATGGCTTCGATAAAGCGTGCCCGGTACTCTTCCAGTTTGCCTTCCCATTGGGCATCAACCTCATCCCCCTGCGCTTCGCGCAGCCGGTCGCGGAGCAGGGCGACGGTGTTGGTCAACCGGGCCAGGCCCCGTCCGGCGGCATGGAGGGCTTCCTCGCTGAAATCGGTCACGGAGCGGTAGTGGCTGCTGAGGATGAAAAAGCGGACGACCATGGGGTCGTGGCGTTTGAACAGGTCCTTGAGGTAGATGGCGTTGCCCAGGCTTTTGCCCATCTTGACGCCATCCACGGTGACCATGTTGTTGAGCAACCAGTAGTTGCAAAACGGCTTGCCCGTCGCCGCTTCGATTTGGGCGATTTCGCATTCGTTGTGGGGAAAGATGTTTTCCAAGCCACCGCCGTGGATGTCAAAGGGTTGCCCCAGGTACTTGGTGGACATAACGGAGCATTCAATATGCCAGCCGGGGTAGCCCCAGCCCCAGGGACTGGGCCAACGCAGGATGTGGCCTTTTTCCGCCTTTTTCCAGATGGCAAAATCGGCGGGATGCCGCTTGTCGGGGTTGATGGCTACACGGGCACCCCCTTCCTGATCCTCCACCCGGCGGCCTGAAAGTTTTCCGTACTCCGGCCAACTGGAAACGTCAAAATAGACAGAGCCGTTGACTTCGTAGGCGTGGCCCGTCTCCAACAGTTTTTCGGCCAGCTGAATCTGTTCCGGGATGTGGCAACTGGGCCGTGGGGAGATGTTGGGGCGCACGATGTTGAGGGCGTCCATATCTTCAAAGTAGCTGCGCATATAGGTCTCGACCAGCTCCATCGGTTCCACGCGGTCAAGACGTGCCCGTCGCACAATCTTGTCCTCTCCTTCATCGGCATCGTCGGTCAGGTGGCCGACATCGGTGATGTTTTGCACGTAGCGGACCTTGTAGCCGCTATAGCGCAGGTAGCGGACGATGGTATCAAAGGAGACGTACACTTTGGCATGGCCGATATGGGCGTGGTCGTAGATCGTCGGCCCACAGACGTAAATGGTCACAAAGCCTTCGTGAATCGGCTTGAATTCTTCTCGACGGCGGGTCAAATAGTTGTAAACGGTCAAAGTCATGGTTTCTTCCCTCCCTGTTGGTTGAATTGGAATCGCACGGGATCAGGGATGCTGCCGACACAGGCGACAGCATCCCCTCAGACAGATGCAGATCCGTTTCCAACCCCAGGGTGCGCAGATGTCCATTGTTTCCAACTTCTGAAACTCGCGGGCGTTCAAAAATTGAACGCGAATGCGCCCGGCCCGGTGGCGCAATCGCGGTTGAAACCGCCCCTGGCAGGCCGTTGGCCGACCGCCTGCACAGGCAGGCGCGAGGCGTCCGCGTAGGCGGTTGCCCCCTCATCCGGACCGCCTGCAAGGAGACGAGCTTTGCCGATCATGTCTCGGCCTGCCCGGTCGTCTGAGATTGCACCGTGGCAATGATCAATTCGACGGCGACGGCAATCGGCAATCGTCCGGTATTGAGGGTCAAATGGTAAAGGGTTGCGTCCAACCAATCGGCATCGTGATAGCGACGCACGTAATCAAACCTGGCCCTGTCGCTGGCGCGGATCCGTTGCCGGGCGGTGCGCTTATCCCAGCCGTGGCGTTCCATCAACACCCGGACGCGGTATTCAAACGGGGCCACGATCTGGACATGGACGGCTTTGGGATGCTTGCGCAGGAGGACTTGCCCGCCGCGCCCCACAATCAGCACGTTGCCTTCACGGGCCAGCCCCCGGATCACCAGGTCCACCATGCGCACATACCCGTCCAGCGAGGAACTGAGCGGGGGCACGGTGGGCGAAAAGATGCCGGTGAAGGGGAACAACAAGCCCGGGAAATCGGGATAGGCCCCACCCCATTCCCCGACGGGGGAAAGGCTGGGCATGGCTTGCAACGCCTTGAGTACCTGATCGGCCAGACTCCGCTCCCCTTCGCGTTCTAACTCGGCCAGGGCGATCTGAGGCACACCGGCCTGTTCGGCGGCCCGGTTGATGGTCTTGGCATCCACCAACCGTAGCCCCAACCTCTCTGCGATCTGAGAAGCGATTTCCTCGCCGTGGCTGCCGAGCTGTCGGGAAAGCGTGATCACCGTCATCGGTCGCTCACCTGTTGCGCCTGGGCTGGGCAAAGACCAGGCGGCCTTCTGTTTTCTGCAGTACCTTTTTCACCACAACGGGGATGGTCTGACCGATGTAGGGGCGACCATCCTCCACAACGATCATCGTTCCGTCGTCCAGATAACCCACACCCTGCCCCAGTTCTTTGCCTTCTTGGATGATCTCAACGGAGATGGTTTCGCCGGGCAGGAGGACCGATTTGACGGCGTTGGCCAGTTCGTTGATGTTGAGCACCATGACGCCCTGCAGCTGCGCCACGCGGTTCAGGTTGTAGTCGTTGGTCACGATGGGACAGCGCAAGGTTTTGGCCAGCATCACCAATTTATCGTCCACGTCGTGAGCTTCGGGGACATCCATGTCGGTGATGCGTACCGGCACGATGGACTCTTTTTTGAGACGGTTGAGCATATCCAGGCCGCGGCGGCCCCGGTTACGGCGCAGGGCGTCGGGCGAATCGGCGATGTGTTGTAGCTCGTTCAGCACAAAACGGGGAACCAACATGGTTCCCATGATGAAGCCGGTTTGGCTGATGTCGGCGATCCGCCCGTCGATGATGACGCTGGTGTCAAGCAGGACGACCCGCTCGTCCGGGGAGGGCACGTCGCTGGCAAGGCGCGTGCCGATAATGGCAAAGATGTCCTGCTGGCGCATGATCATCACCACGATCCCCAGGTAGCTAAAGAGCACGGCCCCGACAAAAGGCAGGATTTCACCAAAGGGCGAAGGCAATTTGGCCAAGATCGGGGATAGCAGACCGGCAATGATCAGGCCAACGATCAGGCCGATGATGATGGCAACGAGTTCCTGGGCCGGGAGCTGGCGGATTCGCTGGCGAATGAATTCAATGGGCTTGATCGTCAGCCAGGGAGCGACAAGTGCCCCCAGGGCAACCCCGGCAAGCATGAGCACAACAACATAACGAAGATAATACTCCGGGTCGGCGTTACCGGCCAGGTACTCGCCCAATTGCCAACCGGCTGCGCCGAAAACGATCATGCCCACAAAGCGGACAACTAGTTCAAGGATCATGAATTTCCTCCAAAATATTCGTTTGCCGAGATCGTTTCTCCTTACCTCATGTTCCCCTTCCTCAACACCAAGATTGACCGACTGCCGGATGAAGAAACAATGATAGGATGACGATCTAATCTTAGCACATTCCCCTACCCTTGTCAACGTCGGAGAACGGCGCAGGGCAGGTGTGCATCTGCCGGATTTCGCGTCGCAAAGTGTGCCGGGGAACGGTTGATCTGGCGCGGTTCCTCCCCATGCCCTCGGCTCCTTTGTGGCGGGAACGGCGAGGATGCCCGCAAGGCGACACAAGCCGGAGGTGATATGATCTTTGTCATACCAATAACCAAATATACATGATAAAATTATGCCAATTCAGTCTGGCGAAGGGAAGACTATGAGCGTGGTGGATACGACCCATATGCGGCTTTTGGCGATCATCTCCGGCGAGTACGGCCAACGGCATGTGAACAACATTCGCACTCATGGGCCGAGCACGTGGACCGTTGAGACGTGGCAGGCTCCTGCCGTGCTACCGCCGGTGGTAGACTATCCGGAAGACCACTTGCCCGATTCGTTCCCCCCTGCCGACCTGATCCTTTCTTTTGCCGAACTGCCCGGTGTGGCCGAGTTGCTGCCCGACATCGCCCAGATGACGGGAGCCAAAGCGGTGCTGGCTCCGGTGGACAACGAATCTTGGCTGCCGCGCGGCTTGGCCCGCCAGTTGCGCGGGTGGCTGCAGGATATTGGCGTGGTCTGTGCCACTCCCAAGCCGCTTTGTTCCCTCACGGAAAAGGATTACCTGACCGCCCGTCGCAAGAGGATAGAGTATGACAATCCCTGGTTGGCCGCCTTTGCCCGCCACTTTGGGCAGCCCGATCTACGGATCACGGTGGACCCCGACCGTCGTGTCATCACCGAGGTTGAAGTGGTGCGCGATGCCGTGTGCGGCTGTGCACGCTACGCCGCCGAGGGGTTGGTCGGCGTTTCCGCCGACGATGCCGAGCAAAAGGCCGGATTGCTCCACCACCACTATCCATGCTTGGCCAGCATGGGTGTCGATTCCGATTTCAGCGATACATTGATGCACGTCTCCGGCAACCTGCTCAAGGATAATGTGGGCCGGCAGGTCAAGCCGTTCAAACGCATCTTGTACTTCACACCGGGGAACAAAAGCGAGTAGAAAGAGAGAAGGAAAGATGGTGGACAAAGAACAGGTGATGAAAGCATTGAGCGGTGTGATGGACCCCGAATTGGGGCTGAACATCGTTGAGCTGGGGTTGATTTACGATGTCAAAATAGAGGACAACAACGTGGACGTGACCATGACCCTGACAACGCCCGGCTGTCCTCTACATGTTGCCATTGCCCGCGGGGCCGAATCGGCGGTGCGCAACATTCCGGGCGTTGAATCGGCCCGCGTCAACGTGGTGTGGGATCCCCCCTGGACGCCGGAGCGTATGAGTCCCGAGGCCCGTGCCGCCTTGGGGTGGGGATGAAGGGTGGATGGGAGAAGAACCGTGACGATTGCGCCCGATACCCGCATCGGTGATCTGCTAAAGGAATATCCGCAACTGCTGGATGTCTTGGTCGACTATGCGCCTGCCTTCCGCAAGCTACGTAACCCGATCCTGCGGCGTACCATCGGCAAGATGGCGACGCTGGCCCAGGCGGCCAGCATGGGCGGCGTGGACCTGGCCGAACTGCTGCGCACATTGCGCCGGGCCGTCGGCGAACCGGAACCTGCGCCCGATGAGACCGAGACGTCGGCAAGCCGCCCACCCCTCAGCGCGGCCACACCGGAACCCCCGCAGTGGTGGGATGAATCCAAGATCGCGGCCCACCTGGACGCCCGCCCTTTTCAGGCCGAAGGCAAGGACCCCCTGTCGGCGATCCTGAAGGCGATCAAGGATGTGCCGGAGGGGGGTATCTTTTACCTGCGGAACACCTTTGAGCCGTTGCCCCTTTACGAAGTGCTGTGCAAACGGGGATTCACCCCCTGGTCGCGGCAGTTGGGGGCCGATGACTGGGAAGTCTTTTTCTACCGCGTTGAACCCGGTCAGGAGGCGACCTTGCCCATGACCCCGGAAGCGGAAGGCGGTGCCCCTCCCGTCGCTTCGGTCACAATTGATGTGACGCAGCTGACCCCGCCGGAGCCGATGATGCGCATTTTGGAAGCGTTGGCCCAGATGGAACCGGGCGAGACGCTGTTGGTTCGCCATGTCCAGCGGCCCATGTACCTCTACAGCAAGTTGGATGAGATGGGACATCGCCATCAGACATGGGAAATTGGGCCGGGTCACGTTGAGATTCTGATCCGGGTGGGAGAAAAGCGATGAGTTTTGCCTCCGGGAGCATCAGCTCCGAAAAAGCCCCTTCTTTGGGGTTGCCCTTCCGTTACTTTGCCATCAGCTTGATCTTTCTGGCCCTGTTCGGCCTTTTGCTCCCTTTCAACGGGAACCTCTTCTTGGGCGGATTCCGCGTGCCGGGCCTGTTGATGATGGTGCATATCCTCACCCTGGGCTGGATCACCACGACCATCTTGGGGGCGGCGTTTCAGCTGGTTCCCGTCGCCTTGCAGGTTTCCCTCTTTTCGGAGCGGCTGGCTAACGCCCTCCTTCCCCTCTTTTTGGGAGGGGTGGTGACCATGATCGTCGCCCTGTGGCGTTTCCAGACGACGTGGATGGTCACGGGGGCGTCGTTGCTGTTGTTGGCGGCCACGGGCTACCTGTACCTGATGGTCCGCACCATGTTCCGTGTGCGCCACTGGGACGTTATCGCCGCCCATGTCGCCGCTTCGGTGGGCATGGCTTTTCTCATTCCCACCCTGGGGTTGCTCATGGCCCTACAGAACACCTCCGGCCTGTTGGGGGCTGCCTACCTGCCCACCTTGCGGACCCATCTGCTGCTGGCGGCATTGGGCTACGTTTCGTTGCTCATCATCGGCGTTTCTTACAAACTGATCGCCATGTTTACCTTGACCGAGGACCTGTTCCCGGAACGGCTGGCTTGGGCCGAGTTCGGTTTGGTGTTGGCCGGGCTGACGGGGCTGACCGGGGCGTTCTACTTTCCATCCTGGCGGTGGCTGGGGTGGGCAGGGGGATTGGCCCTCTTGGCCGGAGTCGGCATCTATGCTCGGATTCTGATCGGCCTTTATCGTCATCGGCGGCGACGTCTGTTTGACATCAACACACCCTTCACCCAGGCGAGCTTGGCTTGGTTCCTCATCACCCTCTTGATGGCAGGGGTGGCTTTGGGTGGCCTGTTCCCCGTAACCCAATCCTGGTGGATCGCGGTGGCCTGGTCGTTGTTGCTGGGGTGGGTTGGTCAGATGATCATCGGCCAGATGTACAAGATCACACCTTTTCTGACCTGGTTGCACCGTTACGCCGATCTGGTAGGGGTGGAGCAGGTCCCCGGCCTGGACGACCTCTACAACCGGAACCTGGCCCTTGTGGGTTTCGGTTTTTGGAACGGCGGCGTTCTCCTGGGCGCGGCGGCCATCCTGGGCAGTTGGGGTGGCCTGATGACGGTGGCCGGGGCGATCCTGGCCGTGGGTATCGCTCTGTTCATCCTCAACATGATCTTTGTCGCTACCCGCTAAGGGCCGGGGTTGCTTGCCCTCTCCCGCCGCACCCCGATCCCGGTTCCCGCGGGGAAACCGGCAACGATCCCAACCCTGCATCCCCCACCGGCCTGCTTGACCAACCGCCCGTTCTGTGATAGCATTCCTCCGCCCCTGGGCAAGGCAAGAAATGGGCAGATAAAGGGTGGAACGTTGGCGACGGAAAGCTTCCCGGCACGGAGCACAACCTGGAGCATTTCCCGCAGCATGGGTGGGCTGCTGGCCCTGCTCTTGCTTGGGGGGGCGTTGGGGCTGCTGGCCCTGGGCTGGGAACAGACGGCCGCTCCTCTGACCGTGGAAGTGGACGGTCGGCAGTATCTCCTCCGCACCCATGCCACTACCGTCGGCGAAGCGTTGCGTCGTGCCGGATTCACCCTGCATCCGGAGGACCGAATTTCGCCGGGACCGGCGGAGCCGCTGCGGACGGGAATCGTCGTACGGATACAACGCGCCCGACCGGTGCAACTCCAGGCCGACGGTCGTATCCGCTCGCTGCGTACCCACGCCGAAACGGTGGGCGACCTGCTGGCCGAAGCCGGTGTCAAAGTCCACCCCGCCGACGAAATCCGGCTGGGCGGCCAAATCGTCGGCCCCGATACCCTCCTGACCGCCGTCGCCGACGGCGGTCCCCCTTTTGTCTCTTTGCGCCGTGCCATCTCCGTCACCCTGAACGATGACGGCGTGACGATGACTCTGGTCAGCACCCAACCCACCGTAGGCCGAGTCTTACAAGAGCAAAAAGTGCAACTTTATCCCGGCGACGCGATAACGCCCGACCTGCAGACGGCGGTCACGCCGGGCCTGGTCATCACCGTTGAGCGGTCGCTGCCCGTGGAGATTCGGGTGGATGGGCGCACCATCCACACCCGTACTTTGGCCAAGACGGTAGGCGGCGTGCTGGCCCAGGAGGGCATCGTCTTAGCAGGCCGGGACCGGGCCACCCCCGACCTGGATGAGCCGCTGCGGGCCGGGATGACCATCCAGATCACCCGCGTCCGCGAGGAGTTTGTCGTAGAGTTTGACCCCATCCCCTTCGCAACGGTTTGGGTTCCCGACCCGGAGGTAGAGATTGACCACATCCGCTTGGTGCAAGAAGGCCAAACCGGGTTGAACAAGCGTCGCTATCGGGTGGTGTATGAAAACGGCCGGGAGGTGGAGCGGGTTCTGGAAGATTCTTGGGCCGAACGCCCTCCCATCACCAAGACGATGGCATACGGCACAAAGATCGTCATCCGCACCCTGGATACACCCTATGGTCCCGTTGAATACTGGCGCAAAATGCGGGTGTACGTCACTTCCTACAAACCGTCCTCTTGCGGCAAGCCCAAAGATCATCCCCGTTATGGCTACACCCGCCTGGGGATCAAGCTCCGCAAGGGCATCGTCGCCGTGGATCCTACCGTGATCCCCCTCAAAACATGGATGTACGTCCCCGGCTACGGCATTGCCAAAGCGGGTGACACGGGGGGCGGGGTCAAGGGCAAATTTGTGGACTTGGGCTTTTCCGACGACGATTACGAATCGTGGCACTGGTGGATGGACATCTACCTATTGACGCCCGTCCCACCTCCTTCCAAGATCCGCTACGTCCTACCCGATTGGCCCAAATTCCCCGACCGCGGTCGTTGGAGCCGCTAGGGGCCTTGTGGCGCGATGGCGGAAAGCATCTCTTCCCTGCTCCGTGCCCACGGTCTGCGCCCCCAAAAGGGCCTGGGGCAAAACTTTCTCACCGATCCTGCCATCCTGGAGCGGATCGCTGCCGCTGCCGATCTAACCGCTGCCGACACGGTGGTGGAAGTGGGGGCCGGCCTGGGCCATCTCACCTCCCTGCTGGCCGAACGGGCCGGGCGTGTCATCGCCGTTGAAATTGACGGGCGGTTGATCCCCCTCCTCCGCCGACGGTTGGCCGATTATGCCAACGTGGAGATCGTCCGGGGCGACATCTTGCGGTTCCCGACCCCTGCCTCTCCGTGCACCAAAGTCGTGGGCAACCTGCCCTACTATTTGACCTCTGCGATCTTGCGCCACTTTTTGGAAAGAGAGCCGCGCCCTTGTCTCCTTGTCGTCACGGTGCAGGATGAAGTGGCGGAACGGATCGTAGCCGAGCCGGGGGCCATGAACCTGTTGGCACTCGGCGTTCAATTCTACGGTTCCCCCCGGATCGTGATGCGGGTCAAAGCGGGGGCTTTTTACCCTCGTCCCAAAGTGGATTCGGCGGTGGTGCGGATAGATGTGGGCGAACAACCTACGGTAGCACTGCCGGAAGGCGTGGATGACGCGCTCTTTTTCCGGGTAGCGCGGGCCGGGTTCGGCCAGAAGCGCAAAACATTGCGCAACGCCCTTGCCGCAGGGCTGGGGATCACAAAGGAGCAGGCCGAAAGTGCATTGCTCGCCGCCGGGATCGACCCCCGACGCCGGGCCGAAACGCTCGGTCTGGAGGAGTGGGCCAACCTGAGTGCTCAATGTGCCGAGATGGTTCGTGGACGGGACACGTAGACGGCGCGGGATTCCGGCCTGTACGGTGTTGCGTTGCGCAAGTTGTGACCCTGTCTCCTCACACCCCACAACGGGGCACCGACTCCCGACGCGCCCGCCGTTCCGGCCCCGGTTGCAGGGCAAAGTACCGCTCATAGTTCGGCGTGTACCCTTTGGGCCGATAAGCCCCGGAAGCGGGGTCCTGCTCATATTCCCCGCGAATCTCCCCGGCGGCGATGCGGGCCAGCACCTCGGCGGCATGGTCCACCTCCTCCGGCGTGTTGTAGCAACCGAAGCTGATCCGCACCAGGCCGGGCAACCCCCGCCGCCGCCCGGCCAAAATCTCCCGGCGATGGCGCAACGCCTCTTCGTCGGAAACCTTCATCAGCCGCAGGATATAAGGGTGGGCGCAGAAACAGCCGTTGCGCACGGCTATCGCCCCTTCGAAACTGAGCACCGCCGCCACCTTGTAGTGGTCCACCCCCCGCACGTTGAAGGGGATGACGCCCACCCGCTCCGTAACGCGGTCGGGGTCGGTTGAGCCGTAAATCTGGATGCCCTCAATCTCCCCCAGGCGGCGCAGGGCGTAGGCCGTCAGCTCCGCCTCGTGGCGGGCCAGGGCCTCCATGCCGATCTCTTGCAGGCTGAGCACCGCCTGGGCCAGGGCCACCGCCCCGACGACGTTGGGGCTGCCCGCTTCGTCCCGGTCGGGGGGAGCGGCCCAGCGCACATCGTTCACCGTCACAATGTCCACCGTGCCGCCGCCCACCATGTCGGGCGTCCCCTGGGCAAAGACCTCCGTCGGGCCGATGAGGGCGCCGGTCCCGTAGGGGGCATACATCTTGTGGGCCGAAAGGGCGACGAAATCCAGGTGACCGGGGTCGTCGTCGGGCCGCATGTCAATGGCCCGGTGGGGGGCCAACTGCGCCGCATCCACCAGGATCTTTGCGCCGACGGCGTGGGCCTTTTCCGCCAGGCGGTGGATGGGGTTCAGCCAGCCGGTCACGTTGGACGCCCCGCTGATGGCCACCAGCTTGACCCGCCCGGCGTACCGGTCCAGCAGCCGGTCAAAATCCTCCTCATCCAGCGAACCGTCGTCGTGGACGGCCACATGGATCAGGCGCGCCCGCTGCCGCCAGGGCAGGTCGTTGGAATGGTGCTCCATCCACGAGCAGAGCACCACGTCATCCCGTTCCAGGGGGAAGCGACGGGCCAGTTTGTTGATTGCTTCTGTCGTGTTCTTGCCAAAGATCACGGTATTGGTCGTCAGGTCCGCGCCCACGAAACAGCCCACAATGTCGTGGGCCTGCTCATAGGCTTCTGTGGCGATCTGGCTCTTGAAGCCGGTCCCCCGGTGGACGCTGGAGTACCAGGTCATAAACTCGTTGACCTTGTCAAAAACGGGCCGCAGGGCAGGGGTGCTGGCCGCGTTGTCAAAGTTGACATACTGCCGCGACGAGCCATCCAGCAACGGGACCTGCGTATCAATGCCTACGATATTTTCCCGGACATTTTCAATCGTCAGCTTCATCTTTGCCTCCTTGTCGGTCGTTTTCCCCTTCCCCCATCGGTCATTCTTCCTTTCGCCATTGGTCATTGAGGACTACCCTTTCTCCCAGGCGTTGGCCGTTGGTCGGATCGTAAAGGCCCACGGCCAGGCGATACGTGCCCGGCGGCAGGTCGGGGGGCAGGGGGATGAGGTGGCGGTCGGTCAAGTATTCGCCCGGCAGCCAGCCCAGGGTCGGGTAGGCCCCCTCGCCCGGCGTCCCATCATGCTGGGCGACGATGCGGCCCTCGGCGTCGAGCAGGTGGACAAAGGCGAAATAGTTGCGGTCGGGCGTGGTCAGGGCGTGCCAGTAGAGGGTGACGGCCAGGTAGGGGGCATCGGGCCGGGGGGGATCGGGGTCCAGGTCGTAGCCGATCAGCGCAACGCCGGGACCAAAGGTGGCCTGTTGGGCGTGCCGGGGGGTCGGCGGCCGGTAGTTGCGCGCCCGGTCCCGCACCTCAACCTCGGTCAGGAACAGGGATGCATCCCCGCCCTTCGGCTCGACGGGGCGGCCATCGGCGGCGCGGACCAGGCTCAGGGTCAGGCGGTAGCGGCCCGGCGGGACCGCCGCCGGGATGGGCAGGTCGTGGGGGTCGCGCACCAGCTCGCCCGCCTGCCACCAGGCGGTGGGATAGGTCCCGGCCACCGGCTTTTCGGTCAGCTCGGCCAACACATCTCCTCCCTCGTCCAGCAGGCGCAGGCGCGGCAGAAAATCCTCACCGGGGGCGGCCAACGCCTGCCAGAACAGGTACACGGGGACCGCTTCGCCGGGTAGGAAGCTCCGCTCCTGGGGGGCGTTGAATCCCAAAAAGCGCAGGCGGTCGCCAAAGGGCACATCCCGGCGTTCGGCGATTTCCAACGCTTCCGGCGGCGGAGGCGTCCGGGGCCGGGCGACGCGCACCGTGCCCAGCGTCACCTCGCCGCCGCTGCCCCCCTGGAAAACGACCGGCAGCACGGCCACGTCGTCGCTGCGGTAGACGCGCAAAGTGAGGCGATAGTCGCCCGGCGGCGTGCCCGCCGGGATCGGCAGGCCGTGGTGGTCGGGCCGGAGGACGCCCACCGCCGCCTGAAAGTCGCAGCTCGGCGGCGCATCCCGCTGCGCCCAGAGATGCCCCGTCGGGCCGACCAGGCGCAAGCCGACGGTGTACTCCTCGGCGGGCGGTTCGGTCACGCGCCAGGTCAGGTCCACCGCCGCCACGCCCCAGGCCGATTCCAGGGGGCCGGGCGTCAGGGCGGCTCCCTCTAGTTGCAGCCAGTCGCCAAAACGGGCCGTCGCCGTCAGGCTCTGCGGCTCACCGGCCACGAAAAAGGCCAGCACCGTGTTTTCGCCGTACCATTCGCGCAGGGTGGGGTAGGCTTTTTGGGTCAGATAGGCGTCCACCTGCTCTTCCAGGATGCGGCCCATGGCCTGGTGTTCGGGGAACCAAAGGCGGCGATGTTCGGCCAACAGGTCATCCAGGTCGGCGGCCATCCGGGTCGGGTCGTCGGCCCACATCTGCCGCTCGCGGGGGAGCACT
The DNA here is from genome assembly GCA_964593865.1 of uncultured Anaerolineaceae bacterium. Lineage (GTDB taxonomy): Bacteria > Chloroflexota > Anaerolineae > JAAYZQ01 > JAAYZQ01 > CAZQKE01. The sequence continues at coordinate 12,848 of CAZQKE010000105.1, forward strand.
TGCCGGGGCGTCAAAAAGAGGGCCGGGCGGGTCGCCTCGTCGGGCAGGTAGGATGCAAAGTAGCCCACCTGCCAGGGGTGGACGCACAGGATGGCATCGGAAGGCAGGGCCAGGGCGCGGATCCGCTCGGCGAGGGGACGGTAGTCATCCTCCGGGTAGCGGGGGACGGTGTAGAAAAAGGCCAGGGAGACGGCGGCCAGGACTACAAAGGCGGCCAGGGGCCATCGCATCCGCCGGTGCAGGGCGAGCAGCCCCTGGGCGAACAGGAGCAAAAAGGCGGGCAGGGCCAGCAGCAGGAGCCGCTCCACGCGGGGCGGGTTGAAGGGCAGGAGGAGGTTGACGATAAAGCCGCATGTGAGGGTGACGGTTAGAATGACCGATGACCAACGATCAATGTTCAATGACCAATGTTTGATGGTCGGCGGCAAATGCCCGATGTATTTGCGTGCCAGCAGCAGGAGCAGGACCGCCAGGGGCAGCAAACCCACCCACCAGAACTCGGCCAGGGCGCCTTCGGCGTGGCCCCATTGGAAAGCGGCCAGGTGGCGGGCCGGGTAGGTGAGCAAGCCGTAGGGGCGATCCCCTTCGACGCCGACTTTAAAGTGGACGTAGGTCGCCAGCCGGGGGGCGGCGTACAGCAGCCAGGGCGCAAAGAGCAGCCCCACGGCCAGCTGCGCCCCCAGCCAGGGGAGCAACCGGCTTGGGCGCGGCTTCTCTTCGCCGCCGGGCCGCCGGGCCGCCGGAGGTGCGGTGCGCTTTGCGCCCGGACGGTAGGCGAATATGATGACCAGGTTCAGGGCCAGCAGCAAAAAGGCGGCATAGTATTGGGTGTAAAGGGCCGCCGTTGCCGCCGCGACGTACCCCCCCAGCCCGGCGATTCCCCCGTCTCCCAACGCCCATTTCACCGCGAAATACCAGGCCGCCAGCCCCAGCAGCATCACCAGGCCGTACATCCGCACTTCCTGGGAATAGTAGACGGCAAAGGGCGAAAGGGCCAGGAGGAAGGCGGCCAGCAGCCCGCCCTTTGCCCCCAGCAGCCGCCGCCCGATGAGGAAAAGCAGCGGGACCGCCGCCGTGCCGATGACCACCGACAGCAGCCGGACCGAGAGGACGCCGGGGCCGAACAGCCGTATCCAGAGATGCAGCAGCAGGTAGTAGAGGGGAGGGTGGATGTCCACGGCGGTCAGGGCCAGCATGGAGCGCGGGTCGGAAGTGGCGAAATAGAGGCTCCACCCTTCGTCCCACCACAAGGGTTGGAACGAAAGGCGGGCAACCCGCAGGGCCAGGGCCGGCAGCATCAGCGCCAGCCCCTGCGCCAGACCCGATTTCCGCAAAGAGATGATCAAAGCCACACCCTCCGCCCTCCCGGCAGCCTGAGAGCCTGCGGGAGGGTTCCACGCCTTTGCGGTTTGGGTTTTGGAACCGCCAAGACGCCAAGAGCGCGAAGGTTTTCTTACTTTTTCTTCTTTCCTTTGCGGCCTTTGCGACTTCGCGGTTCAGATTTTGGAACCGCCAAGACGCAAAGGGCGCGAAGGTTTTCTTACTTTTTCTTCTTTCCTTTGCGACCTTTGCGCCTTTGCGGTTCAAATCTTGGAACCACCAAGACGCAAAGGGCGCGAAGGTTTTTCGGCCCCAAGCCCCCAGAGGGCGACCTCGGCCGCCCATGCAGCTTCAGCGTTCAACCTGCACCGTCCCCAGTTTCAGGTCGCTGCCGCCGGGGAGCAGGCCCCGGCTCCAGGGCAGGGGCACATCTCCCCGGCTGACGCGCATCCACAGGCGGTAGGTCCCGGCGGGCGTCTCGGTGGGCACGGTCAGCAGGGGCTGCTGGCGCACCACCTGGCCTGCCTGCCAGCGGGGGACGGGGAACTCCCCGCCCACCACCTCCTGCCCCAGGGGGAATTCCCCTACCGCTTCCAGCCAAAAAGCCACCCCCAGGTCGTCGTCCCACGGCTCCACCGCCTGCCACAGCAACGTCAGGGGCAGGGGCGCGCCGGGGTGGTAGACCATCGCCGAATCGGGCGGCGTCCAGCCCAGCAGCTCCACCGGCCCGAAACGGGCATAAAGGGTTCGGGCCAGGTCCGCTTCCAACGCCCGCCGCGGTGGGCGGGCCGGGTTGCCTTGCAGGGAAACCGCCCCCAACGCGGCCCGGCCCAGTTCGGCGGTGGTGACCGGATCGTAGACGATGACCAGTAGGTGGTAATCGCCGGGGGGCAGACCGGCGGGCAAGGGGATCTCGTAGGCGTCGGCCACCACCTCGCCGGGCCGCCAGGCGACGGCGGGGTAAGCCCCGGCCACCGGTTCGGCGTCGGCGGCGGCGACGGTCCGGCCCTGGGCGTCCAGCAGCCGGGCCGAGACCTTGAAGGGCGCGTCCAGGACCTGGGGCGCCTGCCACCACAGCCGCAGCCGCAACCAGCGTTGCCAATGGGCTGCGTGGGGGCGCAGGCCGTAGCCCAGCAACCGCAGGCCGGGCATCGGCTCCAGAGCGGTGGGGCGCGGCGGATCCTTGTCCTCCGGCGCGGCGACGCGCAGGAGCGTTTCCGGGTTGCCCAGCACGTCAATCACGCCCGTAACCGCATCCAGCGGTTGTTCCCTTTCCAGGCCGGGCAGGGGACGGGTGAGGAACACGGCCCGGCCTGCCGCCAACGCCGCCTCCACCGCCGCCCGGCGGGCCGCTTCATCATCGGCGCGGACCGTCTCCACATCGGCCCGCAGGCCGGTCGTATCCTGCCAATACTCCAACAGCGTCATCTCCCCCCCCAGGCCGATGACGGTGCTCTCGCCGTAGGGAAGCTCCTGGTCCAGGAGATACCGTCCGTAATCGTGGACGATCCAACGGCGGCTTAGGTCCCGATCTGGGTAGTTGCGCAAAGCCAGGAGCAGGGGTTGGGCAAAGGCCAGGACCACCAATAGGACAGAGGCAAAGGCCGGGAAGCGACGCACCGCCGGGCCGGGCGGGCTACCGTGGGCGTTATCCCGGCGGATGCTCCAGATGCGGAGCCGATCCAGGGCCGCGTCCAACCCGACGGCGATCCACAGGGCGGTGAGGAGGAAGGCAGGGATGAAAAAGACCTCTACATCGGGCACGCGGTAGAGGAGGGCAAAGGCGACATAGGCGAGGAAGGCCAGGCCGGTCAGGGCCAGGATTTTGGGCCGACGCGCCAGGGCGATGAGGCCCGTCAGGGCCAGGGCCAACCCCACCGGCCCGAACTGTTGCCGGAACAGGTTGAGGTAAAAGGTCGCGTCCAGATCGCGGGCCAGGGGGTTCTCGCCCAGGAATGCGCCGTAGCCGCCGGCCGTCACCCATCGCCAAAAGCCCCATTGGGCGTAGGAGCCGTCCAGGGAGCCGACATGGGCGCGGAGGGGGAGATAGAGGTAGAGGGCGAGAGGGAGGAGAAGGGAAAGCAGGAGGAGGACAACGGGACGGCCCAGGACCTGCCGCCAGCGGGGTCGGTCGGGGTGCTCCGGGCCGAGGAGGGCGGCGCGGCTCAGGGCGCGAGGCTCGACCAGCAGGACAAAGAGCAGCATCGCCGGGACCGACAGGAGGATGGTGCGGTGGTGGGTCAGGGCCAGGCCCAGGAGGGCGGCCGGCAGGTAGGCCCGGCGGTGGAGTTGCAAGCGGCGGCGGGGCGGGACCGCCGGAAAAAAGCGGCGGTAAAGGGTATGGAGGCGATGGGCCGCCCGGCGCAGGGCCGGGGGCCGCCGCAGCCACCAACCCGCAGCGGGGAGAAAGAGGGGGCCGGCGCGGCGGGGCGCGGTCCACAGCAGGGCAAAGGGCCGAACCGGGGCCAACGGCTCCCGCGCCCAGCGCAGCATCAACCCCAGCAGCCCGACGACGAACAGAGTGTTGAGGGTGTACACTTCGGCGACGACGGCCTGGGACCAAAAGATGGGTGAAAGGGCCAGGGCCATGGCCCCCAGCAACGCCGCCGCCCGCCGCCGGGTCAGGCTCCGGGCCAGGGCGTAGAGCAGGGCCACCGTCAGCGCGGCGGCCACCGCCGAAAGGAGGTTGACCGACCGGGCGACGTTGCCCCCCGTGCTCAGGATGAACAGTTTGCCCAACAGGGTGTAGAGGGGATAGCCGGTAGGATGGGCGATGGCCAGGCGGTGGGCCACCAACGGGAATTCCAGGCTATCGTCAAAGAGGGCGGCCACAGAAGGGGCCAGCGTCCGCAGGTAGAGGGCCAGGGCCAGCAGCCCACAGCCGACGGCCAGGAGCGGGTCGCCGCCCTGTTCCCAGAGCCGACGCATTCCACGGCCCAGGCGGGGTATCCATCTGGACAGATTCCCATCCTTGTCCATGCGTCCATGATACCACAATTCCGGCCCCTTGACCAATTGGGCGCGAATTTGAGGGTAGGGCAGGTGCGCTTGTCGTTCCCGGCGTCGGCCTCGCCGCAGAGACGGCAAGTCTCCGGCCGGCGCACGCCCGGAAACCCGTACCACCCCGGCACGGCGATACCTGCCGCCCGGCGAATCGCCCAAAAATTTGAAATACAGCCTGGAATCAAGCAAAGTCCATACCCGTTGACAAGTCGGATAACTTTGGTTATAATATGCTGCATTCTATTGCGAAAAACGCCGGGAGAATACAGTGGGCAAAAAGACGGAAGGTATGAGCAAGAAAAGTTGGAAAGCCTCTATCATCGTGGCGAAAGGATTCAAGGTCCTTGTCATCGGTCTCTTGCTGATCATGATCCCGGGTTTGCTCTTGCTCATCATCGCCCTGGTGGACAAGTGGGACCGCCTCCCGGCTGCTGCCTCGTCGTCCACGACGGTGGCATCATCTGCCGTCCTTGGGAGGCCGACCCCAACGGTGACACCCACTCCTCTGGCGTTCCCCTGGAGCACGCCGGCCCCCATGCCCACGACGGTTCTCTGTTGGAAGGTGGGCAACAACTATGCCGGGCCGTTAGAGGTTTGCGTCATCAATACTCCGAACCAGCCGTTGACGGTCCATCCCCTCAGCGAGGAGCGGGCCAAGGAGGTGTTGGATCTGGCCGGCTTCCACTGCCTGGACGAACCGGGTCCTAGCTGGCTGTGCCAACAGGCCCTGACCGTCGCCCGTTGTGAGAGCCAACTCTATATCACCGCTTCCGGCAACCGGCGGCAGACCTTTGGTCTGTTCCAACTGCGGCGGGAAGACCTGGAATGGGCCAACCAGACCTTTGGGATGCAGTTTACCAACCTGTTCGATCCCGTGCAGAACGCGCAGATCGCCTATCTGCTGTGGAGCGTTGAGGGGTGGGCGCCGTGGCCTTCATGTCAACCGTAAAGATTCTCTCCTTGATCTTGGTCTTGCTCGTCCTCACATTGATCGCTTTTGCCCTCCGCACGACCATCAGTTGGGGCCACGAGGGGAGTCTGCTTATCACACCGACGCCGACGCTTGTGCCGACGAGTCCCAGCACACCGACGCTCCCGGCCCCGCTGCCTTTCCCGCCGACTCCTCTGCCGGAGATGGAAGCGGCCCCGGACGCCGTGCTTTTGCCCACTGCGCCGCCGACATCTACCTACATCATCTTGTCCATGTCGACGCCCCCTCCGCCAACGGTCGAACCGACCGCCCGACACCGTGCTGCCAAGCGGCGGCGGACATCCCTTCGCCCGTCTGCCACGGCGACTCCGCCGCGCACTCTGGACCCTCGTCTCCCTCCCCAAGTATTCATCCGGGAAGCAGAAGTAGCGGCAGGCCAACCCTACTGGCGGTTGGTCTCCGTGCGCTGGCTCCCTCCGGAGGAAGCCGGAGGCCGTCACCATATCTTTGTGGAAGTCTTGGATGAACACGGTCACCGCTTGGGCGGTCGGTCGGTCCGGATAAGCTGGCCGGGGGGATCGGTTCTGGCGTACACCGATGCTGCCAAGCCCTGGGGGGAGGCGGTTTCCTTCCCTCAATATGGACTCTTGGGGAGCTACACCGTTGCTGTTTTGGGCCTGCCCGGTGATGAGATCGGAGGATTGGGGTTGGGTTTGCCGGGCAACGACGGTTGGGCCGATCACACTTGTTGGTATCTTGTCTTCCAACGGAGTAAAAAGACGCCATGAATAAACGCATGATCTGGTCGCTCATCACGGTTTGCGCTGCCCTAATGGCGTGCGCGGGATTGCGCTTGCCCACACCGACGCCTGTTCCCACGGCGACGTCTCTAACCCCGCCGACCCCCACGCCCCCTCCTTCCGAGGAAATGCCGGTGCTCATTGCCCCGGAGCAGGTCCCGCCGCTGCCGACCCTGACTTCTCCTCCTACCGCCACCGCTACGCGCCGCCCTGCCACCCATAAACCTTCCACGCTTCCTACCTCTACTCCTACACCCGCGCCCACCAAGCCGTGCAAGGTCGCGCCTTGTGTCCCCGAAGGTTGGTGGCAGTGTGATTTCTTTGCCAATGAGAGTCTGGAGGGCGCATCGGTTCTGACCATTGCTGCGCCGTCCGTCAACTTTGCCTGGGAGTTGGGATCGCCGGGCAAGGGGGTTCCCCACGATCATTTTTCCGGGAGATGTTCCAAACAGGAATTTTTCACGGCGGGGGTGTACCAGCTGGTTGCCAGCGCAGACGATGGAGTTCGCGTCTGGTTGGGTGATAGACTGGTCATCGATGGTTGGGCCTATGGGGCCGCCGGGAAACTCCACACGGCCAGCGTAGAGGTCTGGGAAAATCAGCTCTACCGCATCAAGGTTGAGTACTATGAAGTGACGGGAGGGGCCTCTCTCTATTTCAACCAAACCAGAGAAAGGGATCTGCCGACGAGTACGTGGACGCCGACGGCCACCCGGACGCCGACCGGCACGGCGACCTCCGTCGCCACGTCCACTCCCACCGCTACCTCCACTCCCACCGAAACATCTACTCCCACCATCACCCCTACTTTTACCCTCACTCCCACCCCGACCATCACTCCTTCCCCGGTCCTGACGCCGACGCGGACCTCCCCCTGAGCGCGCCTTTGCCGTTCCCGGCGTCGGTTCCACCGCAGCGACGCCAAAGCTGCGGTAAGCGCGCTTGCCCCATCGTCAACGCGTCCGACCGTTGCGCAAAGCACCTATCTGTGGTATCATACCTCCACCGGCCAACCCTGTGTGATGGAGATGGAGGCCGGAGGAGCAGGACATGGATTGCCCCAACTGCGGCGTCTACAACCCGGAAGGGAGGACCGTCTGCTGGCGGTGCGACCGGGAGCTGCCCAAGCCCCGGCCCACCGAAAAGAGACGGGACCCGGCAGCTTCCGCCCGTCGGATGTGGATCATCGTCGGCATCGCTTTGCTGATCTGGCTGCTGCTCACCTGGTTGCTGCCCCTGTTCCTGGGCGGCCTGCTGCCCACGCCGTGAAAGGAGGCTCCATGTCCCAACCGGCGTTTCAGTTTCCCGACCCCCAATCGACCAACACCTCCCCCTGGACCGTCGCCGCCTTGACCGACTATATCAAAGACGCCCTGGAAACCGATCCCGCGCTGCAACGGGTGTGGGTGACGGGCGAGATTTCCAACTTTTCGCGGGCCTCTTCCGGCCATCTCTATTTCACCCTGAAGGATAGCCGGGCGGCGTTGAGCTGCGTCATGTGGCGTTCCACGGCGGCCCGCCTGACCTGGCAACCGAGCCACGGCGCGGCGGTGCTGGCCCTGGGCCGCATCGGCGTCTATGCCCCCCAGGGCCGTTATCAGCTGTACGTGGAGCATTTGCAACCGGCGGGCGTGGGCGACCTGCACGCCCGTTTTGAGGAGCTGCGCGACCGGCTCCGCGCCGAGGGCCTGTTCGACGAGGAGCGCAAACGGCCTCTGCCGCCCTTCCCGCGTACCGTGGGCATCGTCACCTCGCCCCAGGCGGCGGCCCTGCGCGACGTGCTCAACATCCTCGGCCGCCGCTACCCCTTGGTCCGCGTCCTCCTCTCGCCGACGCTGGTACAGGGCGAGCAGGCCCCGGCCCAGATCGTCGCCGCCTTGCAGAAACTGGACGCCCGCGACGACGTGGACCTGATCCTGCTGGTGCGCGGCGGCGGTTCTTTGGAGGACCTGTGGGCTTTTAACGATGAGGGGGTGGCGCGGGCCGTCGCCGCCTGTCGCCATCCGGTGATCAGCGGCGTGGGCCACGAGACCGATTTCACCATCGCCGACTTTGCAGCCGACCTGCGGGCGCCCACTCCCTCTGCTGCTGCCGAGCTGGCCGTACCCGATCAGGCCGAGCTGCGTCGGAGCATCAGAACCCGACAAGAGCGGCTGCGGGCCGCCCTGGCACAGCGGTTGGACGACGCGCGGCGGGCGGTGGAGCAGCAACGACGCGCCTTGCGGCGGCTTTCCCCCCGCGCCCGCCTGGACGCCCATCGCCAGCAGGTGGACGATCTGACCCGCCGCCTGGAACAAGCCCTGCGCCATCACCTGGCCCTGCGCCGGGCGGGCCTGGCCGGATTGGAAGCGCGGTTGGCGGCCCTCAGCCCCCTGGCCACATTGGAGCGGGGCTATGCCATTGTTCGCCGGGCGGAGGACGGCGCGGTGGTGCGCAGCATCGCCCAGGTGGAGCCGGGCGACGCCCTGACCATCCGCGTCTACGACGGCCAATTCGGCGCAACCGCCGAGACCGGTTGAACCGCCAAGAGCGCAAAGCCTTTTTCATCTTTTCTTCGCGCCTCGGCGGTTCAATTCCCGGAGCAGGATGCCCAGGGCGAAAACTTTTTCCTTTGCGGCCTTGCGGTTCTGGTTTTCCCCTCGTGAACTAGGAGTGGATCTCGTTGGCTTCCGGCTCCTCGCCCAGGGCCAGGGCCTCCGGAATCGAATCGGGTAGGTCCTCGGCAGAAACGGGGGCGAGGGCTGCTTCTTCTTGTTCTTGATCCGCCGGGATGGGAACGGAGATCGGTGCGTAGCGGTCGGCAGCTTCTTCGATGGTCTGGCCTCCTTCATACAGTTCGGCCAGGAGCGGCCCCATGCTGCCCAGATACAATTCGGAGCGAGGGCGGAAGGGAGCGGTTTGGCGTAGGGTCTCCATCGCCTCGCCGTCCAGCGTGGCGGCGATAAAGCCTTCGGTGCGGTTGGTCCCGGCCTGGACCAGCACGCCGTCGGCCTGGGGCGTCAGGGCGATGGGGGATAGCAAGGCGGAGCGGCCGTAATAGTCGTCCCGGTCCTCCCGCCCCAAGAGATTCGGGCCTACCAGGAAACTGGCGGCGGTATAGACCTGGTTCTCTTCGGCACGGAGGGCCAGTGCGTTGCGGACCACATTGGCGTAGGCGACACCGGGGATGGCGGCGATGCCTACGATCAGGTCCGCGCCTTGCAGGGCCAGGAGTCGGGCCAGTTCGGGGTACATGGCGTCGCGCCCGATGAGGATTCCCAGACGGCCATAGCGGGTCGCAAAGACGGTTAGCTCGCTGCCGGGGGCGACCAGCTCCCGCTCGTCGGGGGTCAGGTGGAATTTATCCTGGTAGCCCAGCACGGTTCCGTCCACGTCAAAGACGTAGGCCCGGTTGCGGATCGTGCCGGTTTCCGGGTCCAGGATGTAGAGGCTGCCGCCGACGATGGCCGTGCTGTATTCGGCAGCCAGGCGGCCCAGGGTCTCCTGGTAGAGTTCCAGGTATTCCGCGCTCTTTTTGCGCAGGAGACGTTCCAGGCTGCCCCGAAAACCGCCCCCCAGGATGCTGGCCGTCGTCCCGGCCACGCGGCCCAGGCTGCGGGCCAAAAAGCCGGAGGTGGGCTTTTTGCCCTGATCCTGTCGTTTGACGAACCCCAGCTTAAAGCCGGAGATCAGCGGTGGAGCCAGCATGACGCCGGCCAATTCGGGAAAGATGGTCAGTTGGACGGCTTTGGCCTGCGCCTGGCGGAGAAAGCGGCGGGCGTCGGCGGCAAATTCGTCCGAGGTGGCATGGATGGTCATACGCGGCTGCACACAGGCGACGGTGATATTTTGCATGGGACTCCTCCTTACAAATACCGGGTTGCCTTTGTATTATAGCACACTTTGGCGTATTAGGCTATCTCCGGCTTTTGTGGTATACTGGGTTGGGTATGTGCCGAAAGGGCAACTTCCTGCTCCTGCCGGGTCGGGGACCGGTTTGGAGCGGAGCGAAGGCCGACCCCGAATTTCGCCCCCGGTGGTGCACCGGGAATCTTTTAGAAAACGCCGGAAAAACGATGACTTGCGATACCGACCGAGCTCTGTTGGACATCATGCGAGAGGTCGGCGGGGCAGAAGGTTTCCCCCAGGCCCTGGATGCCCTGCTGGAGCGGGCTACTCCCCTGGTCCCCTGTGATGGCTTGGCGGTAATGTGGCGCAACGAAGAGCACCTGGAGGTGCTGGCCGCTGCGGGCGCGACGGCTCCTTTGCGGGGGCTGATCTTGCCCGCCGAACAGATCGGTGCGGCACGGGCCGCCTTGGATGGCCGTCGCCCCTTTGCCGTCTCCGATACGGCTCAGGATACCCACTGGCCCCAGGTCCCCGGTGGGGAAAAGGTACGTGCCTGGCTGGGCGTGCCCCTGCTTGTTCGGGGGCAAGTGATCGGCTTGATGGAATGGACTGCCGCCCGACCGCGGGATTGGACGGCAGAAGAGGTGGTTCTGGCCCGGCGGCTGGCCGATTATGTCGCGCCGCTTCTCCATCGTCTCCAGTTGCTGGACGATACCAGGCGGCGATTGCGCGAACGCCAAGAGACCGAAGCGGCCCTCTTGGCCCAGGCGGTGGATCTGACCTCCGAGTTGCAGCCGTTGGTGCGAGAGGCGTTGGAGTTTGCCGCTGCGGAGGATGCCTTTATCTTCCTGCCTGCCGCCCACAGGGGGCGTTTGCGCTGTGTCGCCGCCGCCGGTCGCCGCCGGGACCGCCTGTGTTCCGTCACCCTGCGCGGCGACGGAACCCTGGAAGGGTGGAGCGTCCCCCTGGCCGAGGCCCGCTCCGGTGGAGGCCCCACCGACCGGGAGGTGATGGCCCGTCTCGGCATTGAGCGCACGCTGATCCTGCCGTTGCGCGTCGGCGGGGAGCAGGTCGGCATGGTGGGGGTAGCAGAACCGCGCCGGGGTCGGACCTTTGGGCAAGATGCGATCCGGTTGATGACCCATCTGGCCAGCCAGGCATCTCTGATCATTGAGCGTTCGCGGTATGCCCTGACCGATACCCCCTTTGATTATGAGATGATCGTCCAATCTGCTCCCCTGGGGATCGGCGTGTTGACCGTTGGTGGCGATATTCTCCTTTGCAACCCTGCGTTGGGTCGGCTGCTTTCCCGCTCCGACCGGAGCCTGGTGGGGCGCAATTTACCCCATTTTTTGATGCGAAGCGACGGTCAACGCCTGCTGCGGGCATTGGAGGAGGTGTCTATTACCGCGCAAAGCCGCCAAGTAGACGCCCGTGTCCGTTCGGGACAGGGCGATCCCCGCTATGTGCGCATTTCTATCTCCCTTGCCCATATTTCGGGGGGGACAGGTGATGGATTGATCGTCATCGTTGAAGACATCACCCCCCTCAAAATCCTGGAGCGGGAGCGGGTAGAGCACCTGCGCGAGCTACGGGAAAAACATGCCCAGCTGAAAGAACTGGATGCCCTCAAATCCAAATTCGTCTCCAATGTCTCCCACGAGTTGCGGACGCCGCTGGCCGTCATCAAGCTTTATGCTACATTGGCCCGCAAAGGACGGCCGGAGAAACGGCTCCACTACCTGCAGACCATTGAGCAGGAAACCCATCGTTTGGAAACGATGGTTGAAAACATCTTGGACCTGACGCGCATGGATCGTCAGGCTTTGCACATCAGCCCCGAACGGCTGTCCGTTGCGGAGATCGTCGCCCAGGTGATTCAGGTGTACGAAGAGCGGGCGCAGAAGCAGGGCATCCAGATCCGCAACCATGTGCAAGATGATCTGCCGCCCCTTTGGGCCGACAAGAACCACCTGATCCAGATGCTGACCAACCTGGTGGACAACGCCCTCAAATACACGCCTCGCGGCGGGGAGGTATGGGTCGCCGCCCGCGAGTTCGGCTCCGATGGGCAGCGGATGTTAGAGATCGCCGTGGGGGATACGGGCGTGGGCATCCCAGAGGATGAGCAGGAGAAGGTATTTGACCGCTTCTACCGTGGCAGCAACAACACCCCCAGTTCTACGGGGACCGGTTTAGGGTTGGCGATTGTGCAGGAGCTGATGGCCCGGCACAACGGGCGGGTGACGCTCCGTAGCCGAGTGGGAGAAGGCAGTGTGTTCGCCTTGCAGTTCCCCCTGACGGAGCCGGGGCAGAGTGAAGGATAGTAGGGGCGCAAAGCCCGGCCTGGGGCAGGGCAAGGGGGATTTGCCATGACTCTCTTTCTCGCTTTTTTGCTCTTGGTCTTTTTCTTTAGCCTGGTTTCCGGCAGGGTGGAGAAGTCGGTCCTGACCGGGCCGCTGGTTTTTACCGCCGCGGGCCTGCTGCTCTCCTTCCTCTTTCCCTCTGCTGCGGTGCGGGAGACCCACAACCCGGCGGTGCTCCTCATTGCCGAGCTGACCCTGGCCGTCGTCCT
>CAZQKE010000106.1:0-19011 GCA_964593865.1 uncultured Anaerolineaceae bacterium
AAGAAAACCTTCGCGTTCTTGGCGTCTTGGCGGTTCCAATTTGAACCGCAAAGGCGAAGAGAAGTTGGGAGTTTATTTCCGAGGAGGCATGAATCCTATCCTGGAAGTGGACAACTTGACCGTAGGCTACAACGGCACGCCCGCCCTGGAAGGGCTGAGCTTCGCCGTTGACGCCGGGCAGCGGGTAGCCATCGTCGGACCGAACGGTGCGGGCAAAAGCACCCTCTTCAAAACGATGGTCGGCCTGCTCCATCCCCAAAAAGGGCAAGTGCGTGCCCAGGGCGAAATCGGCTATGTGACCCAACGCTCGGCGGTGGATTGGCGGTTTCCGGTCACGGTCCGCGATGTGGTGATGATGGGCCGCATTGCCAAAATGGGCTGGCTGCGCTGGCCCCGCGCCCACGACCGGGAGATGGTAGCCCGTGCCCTGGAACAGGTGGGCATGAGCGATTATGCCGACCGGCAGATCGGCGAGCTTTCCGGCGGGCAGCAACAGCGGGTGTTCATCGCCCGCGCGCTGGCCCAGGAAGCCGCCATCTTGCTCATGGACGAGCCGTTCAGCGGCGTAGACGCCCCTTCCCGCCAGGCCATCATGGACATCCTGGACCGGCTGCACGAGCAGGGGGTCACGGTCCTGGTCTCCACCCATGACCTCAACCTGGCCCTGAGCCATTTTGACCGCATGGCCTTGCTCAACCGGACGTTGATCGCCTACGGCCCGCCGCGGGAGGCGATCACACCCCAGACGCTGGTAGCGGCTTACGGCGGGCGGGCCTTGTGGCGCGGCGATGACTATGCCCTGGTGCTGGGCGACATTGACTGCTGCGGCGAAGGAAGACACCACCATGACTGACCTCTTGGAACTCCTGGGCCAACCGATGCGTTATCCCTTCATGGTGCGGGGCCTGCTGGCTTCCCTCATGGTGGGGACGCTGTGCGCCGTGGTGGGGACCTATGTCGTGCTGCGGGGCATGGCCTTTTTCGGCGACGCGCTGGCCCACGCCATCCTGCCCGGCATCGCCATCGCCTACCTGCTGGACATCAACCTGCTGTGGGGGGCGTTGGTCATGGGGCTGCTGACGGCGGTGGGCATCGGCTCCTTGAGCCGCCGGGGGCACGTCCGGGAGGATACGGCCATCGGCGTCATCTTTGCCGCCAGCTTCGCCTTGGGGGTGGCCTTGCTCTCAACGGTGCAGACCTACAGCGTGGACCTGACCCACATCCTCTTTGGCAACGTCTTGGGCGTTTCAACCGCCGACCTGTGGCTCACCGCCGGGTTGGGGCTGGTGGTGTTGCTGACGGTCATCCTGCTCTACAAGGAGCTGCTGGTCGTCTCCTTTGACCCGATCCTGGCCGCCACCTTGCGCCTTCCCCTGGATGCGCTGAACTATTCGCTGCTGGTGCTCATCGCCTTGACCGTCGTCGTCTCCTTGCAAACGGTGGGAGTGGCCCTGATGATGGCCATGCTGGTCACACCGGCGGCGACGGCCTATCTGCTGACCCGCCGCCTGTGGCAGATGATGGTCGTTGGGGCGGTCATCGGCGCGGCGTCGTCGGTGGCGGGGTTGTATCTGTCATTTTATGTCAATGTCGCTTCCGGGGCGGCGGTGGTTTTGGTCTGCACCTTCTTTTTCGTGCTGGCTTTTCTCTTTGCCCCCCGGCGGGGCATCATCTGGTCCCGACGCAAGAGATGAGGATCTCAAGAACCGTCGTTGCGTACAGCGTCATCCTCCTGCTGCTCCTCATCCTTGCCTACCCGGCCCTGGGCTGGCTGGTCCGTTCCTGGCTGAGCAACCCCTACTACAGCCACGGCTTTCTCGTGCCGGTGATCTCGGCGTTGCTGGCCTGGCGGCAGTGGCGGTTCCTGCGGGCAGAACCGCGCCGAGCGGAAAACCTCCTCGGTCTGATCGTCCTGCTCCTCAGCCTGGGTGTCGTCATCTGGGCCATGCGTTGGCAGGATTACGCCATTTCCCTGGTGGCCCTGGTGGGCCTTCTCGGCGGCATCTTTCTTTTTCTTGAAGGATGGCCCCGCCTGCGGCACTGGCTGTTTCCCCTTCTCTTTTTGCTGCTGATGATCCCCTTCCCCTTTGTGGATCAGCTCAGCCCCTGGCTGGCCTCCTTCACCGCCCGCTGGGCGACGGCTCTGGCCCGCTTGTTCGGTGTGGCGGCGGTCCAATCGGGCGGCGAGATCACACTGCCGGGGACCACGCTGGTTGTGGGTGCGCCGTGCAGCGGGCTGCGGTCGCTGGTGACGATGTTCACCGTCGGCGTGTTGTGGGTTTACCTGGTTGAGGGCCGTCCGGCGGCCAAGGCGGTCATGCTGGCGGCCATCGTGCCCCTGGCCGCCTTGAGCAACATCCTGCGCATCACCTTGTTGCTGATCATCGCCGTCGCTTTTGGCACGGAAGCAGCCCTGGGCTACTATCACGATTGGTCCAGTCCGCTCTTTTTCCTGACCGCCTTGGTCCTTTTGTTGCTTTTGGGGAAAGGGTTGAAATGCTGGCGCATACGCGACGATATTTTCTAGTCATCGGGTTGCTTGTCGTGGGGATCGGCTTGGCCGGGCTGCCGACTCGGCACGCCCCGGCTCCGCCTCCGCCCCCGACGGAGGGCGCGACGGCGGAGGCAACCTTTACCTATTTTGTGGACATAGAGGGTTGGTATCGCATCACGCCTTACGAAACCGTCGTGCTCAGCCCCTATGACCTGGGGGCCGATTCGACACAGGCGATGGCTGCAGCCCTGCCCGCCACCCTGGGCGCATGGCAGCAGGTCGGCCCCGATGGCTACATCGGCGACGACCCGGCGGTCGTCTACTACCTGGGGCAGCCCACCGTGGCCCTGCAACGCACCTATCAGGCTCCCGATGGGCAAACGGTCACGTTGGCCCTTATCGGCAACAAGGGAGAGGAAAGTTTCCTGCTCTTTAGCCACACGCCGGAAACCTGCTATCCGGGGCGGCTATGGCAGGTGGTCGAGCACCGCCGCGAATCGGCCCTGCTGGATGAGCGGCCCATGTACGCCCAATATCTCCTTACGGAACAGGCGCAAACGGGGGAGCGGCTGCTGACCCTTTATTGGTACTTGTGGGATAGCCCCCAACGCGATTCGCGGGAGGGGGTGCTTTCAATGCGCGTCAACCTATTTTTGCAGCCGGGGCAGAGCGAGGAGGAAGCGTTAGCCCGCGCCTGGGATTTCGTCCGCGTCCTGTTCCCCCACACTCTGCCCTGGGAGCGGTTCTGATCAGCGGCGGCGGGCACGCCATTGCATGGTGGCATACCCGGCCAGCCCCCCCAAGCCGGTCAGCGTCAGGAGCCAGGTGGCCGGTTCGGGCACGACGGGTACGGACCCCTCCGGGATGGGGGTGGGAGTGGGTGTGGGTGTCGGTTGCTGGACAGGACACTCACTCACCGAGCGGTTCCGCAACCCTTCGGCGGATGAGATCTCGCTGACGATGATGACGGAGGAGATGGACGTGCCCAAGCGCAAGGTGAATTCCAGCTGATCGCCGTCGCCCGGCCCCACTTCGCCCAGGTCCCAGGTGATGACACCCCCCGCTTCGACGCCTCCACCGCCGGCACTGACAAAGGTCGTGCCGTCCGGAACTTGAACCGTGAGCGTGACATCGGTTACCCCTTGCTCGGCATCGGGAGGAATGGCATAGGCTACGGGGAAGGTGGCTTCCTCACCGGCCACAAGGGGCGCATCGGGGCAGCTGGTGGAAAGGTCCAGGGCGGTCACGAGGGTAGCCACGATCTGATCGTCGGATACCCGGTCGTTGTTATCGCCCACCTGGGCCGAAAGCCACAGCTGGGGGCAATAGGAGCCGTCGGGGAAGAGGGTCGTTCGGTCAAAGGCGAATTCAATGACGCCGGGGATGGTGGTGCTGTAGACGCCCTGCCCGATCACGCCGTCCGTGGTGGATGCGATCACCCCCGGCAAGATCGCCGTTCCCGGCCCCAAGCTGGCCGTTTGCCCTGCGGCTCCATCCGCACACTGGAAGCCGAGTTTATACGCTTCCGAGGTTCCCAGACCGTCGCCGTCCACAAAGGGGGCGACGACCAACGGCCCGTCGTCTGCGCCGTGGGTTCCTACGCCCAGGGAGGAGGCCGTCCCCACGGTGCTATCCGAATCGCCGGCCCGCCCATCCACATCCAGCCGGAAGTACCAGCGGTCGTCACCGGCCTGGTAGTGCGCCCAGAGGGCCGTTGCATCGTAGCCACTGCGGGCGTAGGTGGGGGATTCGTGGGGGTGGACGCCGGTATCGGTCAAAAAGACATCCAGCGGATCGGTTGCTACCTGCCAGGTCGGATCCCACTCGCCGTTGCTTGCCACGCCGTCCAGGGTGATCGGCCCCTGGGCGGAGGCACCCCCCGGCGATAGGACCCATGCTCCCAGCAAGGCGATTAGAACCAAACTCTTGGGCCACCATCGCTTTACTTTTCGGACCGAAGGCATAATCAACTCCTTTCCCTCTTGCAGTCCTGCCCAATTCCGCAGGGGTAGTATAACACAGAAGCGGTTTTCTTTCAACCGGGGTTTCAAAGCGTAGCAGGGCAAAGTCGTTCACGAATTGGGTGCGAATGCGCGAACACGGCCGACCCGGTGGAAGCGTCCGCCTGCGCGGACGCCCGGCCCCAGGCCCGAAAGGAGCGACTTGTCGCCTCCTGCCCGGACTTGCAAAGCATAGGCGGACCGCCGAGTTGCCCCTTTTAGGGAAAGTTGGTACAATGCCCTTGCTGGGCGGAGGGGTGGCCCCATGTCTCATCTGCCCAAGCATGAACACAAGGAGGTGTGCCGTGTATAAGAAGCTGTTTATTCCCGGTCCGACCCATGTCCGCGATGAGATTTTGCAGGCCCAGGCCGCGCCGATGATCGGCCACCGGGCCAAAGAGTATTCGGATTTGCAGGCAGAGGTCACACCCAAGCTCCAAAAGCTGCTTTACACCCAACAAAGAGTTTACCTGTACACCTCATCGTCCAGCGGCGTGATGGAAGGCGCGGTGCGCCAGGCTTCGCGCAAGCGGGTGTTGAACACCGTCTGCGGGGCATTTTCCAAACGCTGGCATCAAATGACCGTTGCCAACGGCATCCCCTGCGACAAACTGGAAGTGCCCATGGGCCAGGCCATCACGCCGGAGTTGGTGGACGAAGCCCTTTCCCAGGGGGATTATGATGCCATCACCATCTGCCACAATGAAACTTCCACCGGCATCATGAACCCGGTCAAAGAGATCGCCGCTTTGATCCGCGAAAAATACCCCGATGTGCTGATCTTGGTAGATGCCGTCAGCAGCATGGCCGGAGTCAAGATAGAGTTTGACGCTTGGGGGCTGGATGTTTGCTTGGCAGGTGTGCAAAAGTGCTTCGCCGTGCCGCCGGGCCTGACGGTAGCCGCCGTGAGTGACCGAGCACGGGAACGGGCGTTGGAAGTGCCCAACCCCGGTCACTATTTCGCCTACGCCCAGATGGACAAAAAGTATGACAAGCACCAGACCCCGGCAACCCCGGCCATTAGCCTGATCCAGGCCCTCAACAAGCAAATGGATGCCATCCTGGCCGAAGGGCTGGAGAACCGCTTTGCCCGTCATATAGAAATGGCCGAGATCGTCCGCGATTGGGCACGCAAGTATTTCGCCCTCTACGGCGACGAGCGGTATCTATCCAACACCGTGACCAATATCGCCAACACGCGGGGCATCAGCGTTGCCGCCCTCAACGAGGAGCTGGGCAAGCGAGGCGCCATGATCTCCAACGGTTACGGCGAATTGAAGGAAAAGTGCTTCCGCATCGGCCACATGGGCGATCACCAGGTAGAAGACATCCGCTGGCTGCTGGGTGAGATTGAGGACATCCTGGATTTGTAAGGAGAGGGAGAAGATGAAGGTCCTGATTTGCGATCCCGTCGCTCCGGAAACCATAGAGGCACTGGTCAAGGCCGGAATCGAGGTGGACAACCGACCCGACATCGGTGCGGAGGAGCTGCTGCAGGTCATCGGCGAGTACGACGGCATGGTCGTCCGCAGCCGTACCAAGGTCACGGCAGAGGTGATAGATGCGGCGACCAATCTCAAGATCATCGTGCGCGGTGGTGTCGGTTTGGATAACATTGACGTCAAATACGCCCGTGACAAGGGGATAGAGGTGCGCAACACCCCCAAAGCCAGCTCCAACTCGGTAGCGGAGTTGGCCCTGGGCTACATGCTGGCCCTGGCCCGGCACATCCCCCAAGCGACAATGAGCATGATCGCCGGGGAGTGGAAAAAGAAGAAGCTCAAAGGGACCGAAATTGCGGGAAAAACGCTGGGCCTCATCGGGTTCGGCAACATCGGCGGGCTGCTGGGCCGCAAGGCGGCTGCGTTGGGGATGGAGGTCATCTTTTACGATGTCATCACCCCCGCCGATCCAGGCCCGGCTACGCAGGTCGGCCTGGATGAGCTCCTGGCCCGCAGCGACTTTATCTCCTTGCACGTCCCCTTGCTGCCGACGACAAAGAACATGATCAACGCCGAGGCATTCGCCAAGATGAAAAAAGGCGTTTACCTGATCAACTGTGCCCGCGGCGGTGTGGTAGACGAGGATGCCTTGTACGACGCCCTCAAGAGCGGCAAGGTGGCCGGTGCGGCTTTGGATGTGTACGCCGATGAAAAGGTCAATCCCGGCAACGCGAAGCTCTTTAGCCTGAAAGATGAGAACGGCTTCAATTTGGTCATCGGCTCGCCCCACATCGGCGCATCTACCGTGGAAGGCCAGGCCCGCATCGGCCAAGAGGTCGCAGCGATCCTGATTGAGAAGCTGGGGAACGGCTAAAACCGGCAAACCGATCTAACCCTGCTCCCACCGGACCACGGTCCCCGCCCCGTTGCCGGGCCGTGGTCCGTTCCGAGCAGGGAATTCAGATGAGCAGGGAGGAAAACCGTGGCAAACATTTCACCTTTTCGTGGCATCCGCTACGATCCGGCCAAGGTAGGCGATCTAAGTCGGGTCGTCAGCCAGCCCTACGACCGGGTACGTTATGGGCTGCAAGATGAGTATTACAACCTGCATCCTTACAACATCGTGCGCATCATCAAAGGCAAAGAGTATGAAGACGACGGGCCGGAGAACAATGTCTATACCCGCGCCCGTGACTATTTCCACGACTGGTTGGCGAACGGCTACCTGCGGCGCGATCCGGAGCCGTGCTTCTATGTTTATCACCAGACCTTTACCTTGCCCAACGGGGAAGAACGCACCCGCAAAGCCTTTATCGCCGCCCTGGAGCTGGCCGAATTTGACGAAGGCATCGTCTTGCCCCACGAACGCACCCATGCCGGTCCCAAAGCCGACCGCTTGAACCTGATGCGGGCCACAGAAGCCAACTTTGGGCAGATTTTCATGCTCTACCCGGATGCCGAAAACCGGATCAACGCCCTGTTTGACGCAGCCATTGCCGGGCGCGAGCCGGATGTGGACGTGCGCGAACTGTTTGAGAAGGATGTGCGCCAACAGTTGTGGGTCGTGCGCGATCTGGCGGTCATTGCCCGTGTTGTAGCAGAGATGGCTCCCAAGCGGGGGTTGATCATTGCCGACGGACACCACCGCTACGAAACGGCCCTCAACTACCGACGTGAGATGCGGGCCAAATACCCCGACGCTCCATCCAACGCCGCCTTCAACTACCGCATGGTTACGCTGGTCAGCATGGATGATCCGGGGCTGGTTATCCTGCCCACCCACCGCGAGATCCACGGCTATACGGCCAAGACGACGGACCAGATCCTGGCCGACGCGGCAGCCTACTTTGAGGTAACGCCCATGGCCGACCGCGCCGCCCTGGAAGCAGCGTTGGCCCAAGCCACACCCGATGCGCCGCGCATCGGCTTTTATGACGGCGCGTATCACCTGCTGACCCTCAAAGACCTATCCATCATGGACGAGATCGCGCCGGACCGGATCCCCGCTTGGCGACGGCTTGATGTCAGTATCCTTCATGAGCTGCTCATTGAACGGGTGATGGGCATCGGCAAAGAACAGGTAGCGGCCAAAAAGTACATCAACTACCACCGCGACCTAGACCTGGCTCTTTCCAGGGTAGACGGTGGCGAGGCCCAGTGCGTGTTCATCATGAACCCAACGCGCATGAGCGACGTCAAGGCCTGCTCGGAACAGGGCGAAAAGATGCCGCAAAAATCTACCGATTTCTACCCCAAAGTCATCACCGGGCTGGTCGCCATGAGCGTTAGCAAGGACGAACAACTGTAAAAGTCATGGATTTTTGGCAGGTTCTGGAAAACCGCTATAGCGTTCGCGCCTTTGACCCGGATGGCGAAGTCTCTCCGGAGCAGGTGGATCGTCTCCTCTGGGCGGCCGTTCAGGCCCCCTCGGCGGGCAACCGCCAGCCGTGGCATTTCTACGTCGTCTGGGATGAAGATGTGCGCCGTCGGCTGGCCGCTGCGGCCTTTGGGCAGATGTTCGTCGCCCGCGCCCCCGTTGCCATCGTCGTCTGCGCCGATGCCGAGCAATCGGCAGCCCGTTACGGTCAACGGGGGCGCGATCTCTACTGCCTGCAGGATACCGCCGCCGCTACGGAACACATCCTCTTGGCCGCCGTCGCCCTGGGGTTGGGCGGCTGCTGGGTGGGCGCCTTTGACGAGAGCCGGGTCGCCCGCATCCTGCGCCTGCCGCCTCGCCACCGTCCCATCGCCATCTTGCCCATCGGCAAACCGGCCCATCCGCCCACCCATCGTACCCCACGCCGACCGCCGGAGAGCGTGACCAGCCACATAGGCGAGGCGGGCGCAGCCGCATAAGCGACCGAATCTCTCCTTTTGGGCCTGTGGCCGGGTGCCCGCTTGCGCAAATGCTGCTTGCTCCGCTGTGCGAGCTTCCGGCCTGCAGATTCGGAGATATGTGCCATAGTCCGCGCCGAACAGGGGGTATCTTGGGAAACATGTCCGGCAATAAATATGCCTTTTTCCGGGGTGGAATTGTACCCATAGAGCAAGCCAGGGTCGGCATCATGACCCACGCCCTCAACTACGGAACCGGTTGTTTTGAGGGCATCCGCGCTTATTGGAACGAAGAGCAAGAGCAGCTATACCTGTTCCGCTTGACCGAGCATTACGAGCGGTTGCACCGTTCCTGCCGTATTCTGCGCATCGGGCTACCCTACAGCGTCGGGGAACTGAACGCCATTACCGTTGAGCTGCTGCGGAAGGAAGGATTCCGCCAGGATGTCTACGTTCGGCCCCTGGCCTACAAGGCATCGGAGGGGATCGGCGTGCGGCTCCACGGCCTGGAGGACGGTTTTGCCATCTTTGCCGTGCCTTTTGGGCGTTACATTGAGAACGAAGAAGGCGTTCACGTTTGCATCTCCTCGTGGCGGAGGGTTGATGACAATGCCGCCCCGGCACGGGCCAAGATCACGGGGGCGTATATCAACTCGGCCCTGGCCAAGACCGATGCCGTGCTCGGCGGTTACGATGAAGCGTTGGTTCTGACCCAAACCGGTCACATTGCGGAAGGCAGTGCGGAGAACTTTTTCATGGTGCGCGATGGTCGCCTGATCACCCCGCCGGTCACCTCCAACATTTTGGAAGGCATCACCCGCGATACCATCATCCGGCTGGCGCGCGAGGAACTGGGCTTGGAAACCGTTGAACGATCCGTCGACCGCAGTGAGGTCTATGTCTGTGACGAAGCCTTCCTGACCGGTACAGGCGTGCAGATAGCGGCCATCACCCACATTGAACACCGACCCATCGGCACAGGGCGCATCGGTCCGGTCGTCTCGCAGCTGCGGACGCTCTACTTTGATGTGGTGCGGGGCAGGAACCCCAAATACCGGCACTGGTGCACACCGGTATACGGCGGTTCCTGAAAGACGGCTTTCCGCAAGGGCGCGAAGAACGCGCGTGATCCGCCGACAGGTTGCGGCTTCTTCGCGCCCTTTGCATTCACGGTCCAAGAACGCGCGATTTCGGGGAGGAGCAGATTTGACTTGGCGTGCCAGATTCTCGATTGGTTGGCTTTTGGGCATAGTGTTTATCCTGGCGGTGCTGGCCCTAGATGCCTGGCTGCTGGGCCGTTTCCTGCGCGACATCGGTGAGCAGCGGATCGGCCTCTGGACCTTCTTTCTGGGGCTGGGCCTCTTCCTGAGCATCCCTTTGCTCTTGCTCGTGGCATACCACACCTTGAGCTGCCTGACCCTCCGCTACCACCTGGACCGTAACGGCGTGATCGTGCGCTGGTTCGGCGTGGAACAGGTCATCCCCATCCGCGACATCCAGCGTATCGTGCCGGGCCGCGAATTGGGCGAGACCGTCGTTCGACGGAGGGGGCTGCGTTGGCCGGGCCATGAGCGGGGCCTGGGTTTGGTTCCGGGCATTGGGCGGACCCGTTTCCTGGCCACCCGGCCTCTGGCCGAGCAATTGCTCTTGGTGACGCCCCGCCGCGCTTACGCCATCTCCCCCCGCGACGCGGAAGGCTTTATCCGGGCTTACGAATCCCGGCGGGAGCTGGGGCCGAACCGCCTGCTGGAACGGGGGCCGCGCTACGCCGGCTGGCTTGCTTGGCAATTCTGGCGCGATCAGACGGCATGGGGATTGCTGGGCACGGCTTTGGCGATCAACCTGGCCCTGTTTGCCTATCTGTGTGCCCGTTTTGCCCGCCTAGACCTGCAGTTGGCCCTTCACTTCAACTCGCTGGGGCAGGTGGATCGCATCGGCCCCCGGACGGAACTGTTCGCCCTGCCCATCATCGGCTTGATCGTGTTGGGGGTCAATTTGGTGCTGGGCTTGATCCTTTACCGCCGGGAGCGGGCCGGTTCCTACCTGCTCTGGGGAGCGGCTGCGGCGGTCCAAACCCTCTTCTGGCTGGCCGTTTTCAGTCTCGTGCCATGACTCAGCTTGTGTTGGGTATCACCCTGAGCGTGCTGATCTCCGCCGCGGGTTACCGGCGGCAATCGCTAACCGCCGGTGGGGCGTTGGGCGCAGTTCTGATCGGTAGCCTGGTCTTTGGCCTGGGCGGCTGGGTGTGGGGTTTGTTGCTCATCACCTTTTTCATATCCTCCAGCTGGCTTTCCCATCACCGCCGGGCGGAAAAGGAACCGATGGCCGAAAAATTTGCCAAAGGCAGCCGTCGTGACCTGGGGCAGGTGTTGGCCAACGGTGGCTTGGGGGCGGTGTTGGCCGTTGCTTATGCCCGCCATCCCGATCCTCTCCTTTTTGCCGCCTTTGTGGGGGTGATGAGCACCGTCAACGCCGACACCTGGGCCACCGAACTGGGCGTCCTCAGCGGGACACCGCCTCGCCTGATCACCACCGGCCGGCCGGCAGAACCGGGCACATCGGGCGGAGTGACGCAATTGGGCCTGTGGGCCTCCGTCGCCGGGGCATTGCTCATCGGGACGGTCGCTACAATTCTGACCCAAACGGTTTCCCTGTGGAGCGGTCGCGGCTGGAGCATGGACGCCGTCGGCCTCTCCCTAATCGGTTTGGTCGGCGGGCTGAGCGGCTCCCTCTTTGACAGCCTGCTGGGAGCCACCTTGCAGGGCGTCTACTATTGCGATGTTTGCGGCAAGGAAACGGAGAGCGCGATCCACCGTTGCGGCCATCCGACCCGCCTTCTGCGCGGCCGGGCTTGGTTGAACAATGATCTGGTGAACCTGATCGCATCCCTGGTGGGGGGTGTGATCGCCGCTGCACTGGCTTGGCTTCTGTGGAAATGAATGCATCCGTGCCCGATTCGTGGACGGCCCGCGATTTACGGCAAGGCCGTGTGGGCGACTCAAGCCGTCCCTTGCAGGCCTGCGGCCCATCAGGCGCGGTTTCAACGACGGTTTCTTTGGAAAGATTCGGATGAGAGAACGCACCGTTCCCCGGACAACTATCCTTGTGCTTACCGGTCTGTGGGCATTCCATACCCTTGCCAACTGGGTCTGGTTGAGCAAAAACGTGATGACGCGGGGCTGGGATCGGATCGGCGCGCTGATCAACAGCCTCTTTTACTATGATACCCTCTCGACGTTGAGCTGGCAGGCACTGTTCAAGGCCACCGTCCAAGATGACTTTCGCCCGCCTCTCTTTGGCGTCTCCATGGCGTTGATGTACAAACTGTTCGGCGTATCCCCCGACGTGGCGGTTATGGTCAATGCCATCTACTGGATCATCCTTCTGGTCGCCTGTTACGGCATCGGCTCCCGATTGGGAGGGCAACGGTTGGGCCTGCTGAGCGCGGTGCTGGTGGCTTTGCTGCCCCTCGTCTACGCCATGTCCCGCTACTCTTACTTTGAGTTTGCCCTCACGGCTCTGGTTGCCATGAGCCTTTACCTGTTCCTCGCCGGAGAAGGCTTTACGAAACGCCGCGCTTCGCTCCTTTTGGGCCTCAGCTTGGGGCTGGGAATGCTGCTCAAGCGCACCTTCCCCGTTTTTGTGATCGGGGCAGGAACGGTTGTCTTTTTCCAAGCAGGATTGCCCCGGCGGTTGTGGCGCAGCTTGCGATCTCTCACCCTTCCCCGCCTGCGGGATGTGGGGTTGGCTCTGGGCGGCGGGCTGTTGCTTTCTGCCCTCTGGTACTGGCCCAACCAAGACCTCGCCCAAACGCTGCCCGCGGGGGTGTGGATGTTTCCCGTTTGGTGGCTGCTCTCGGCTACGACCATCTACCTACTCCTGCAACCGGCGACCGTCGTAACCAACTTTCTGAGCAGCATGGCCCTGGGCATATCGCTGGCATCCCTTTGGTATCTCCCCCGCGCCGACTTTGTACAGCAGATCCTGCGCATCGCCTGGGGAGTGCACGACCCACGGGGGCGGACCGTGGACCTGGGGGCGGTGTCCACATATACCGAATACCTGGGCAGCATCGTTACGGGCATATCACCCTTCCTCGTGCTCCTCCTGTTCCTCGTAGGCGGCATATTGTTGATCTATCGGCCGGTGAAAGAGCACTCCCTCTTCCCCAAACGGTGGTGGGCTTCGGGCTGGACCATGCTGATCGTTTCCGCCGTTGTGGCTTATCTCATCCTGTCTACCTCCATCTACAAAGAACCGAGGGCCATCACCCCCCTGTTGCCGACTCTGGCCGTCGTCCTGGCCGGGATGCTCTTGGCGTTGCCCTGGAGATGGTTACGCACGTCTCTCATCGTCCTGGTTGTCCTTTTCGGCGTGATCCAATTTTTTGCCGTCTCGTTTACCGAAACCTCCTGGATCGTCATCAAGACCGCCTTCCCGCGACCGGTGTTCGGTCAATGGAGCTTGTTCGCCCACGGGCCGTACTTGGAGCTGCCCGATTCCGGCCTCAACGATCCGGGGTACTATATCGGCGGGGACGTGCTAAAGCGTGTGGAAGAGGAGCGTTTGCGACAAGGATGGGACGAGATCTCCCTGGGCGTTTTGGCCAGCAGCAGCCACGTACACGAAGGGATGTTCGCCTACGAGAAACACAGAGCCTACCCCGCGATCCGGATTGAGAACCCCGTGCTGGCCCATCCTTTGGAATCGCCTTACTCAATGACCTACCGCTACGATTACGTCTTGCTCCTGGACGGTCACAACCGCGGCGCAGCGGTGCGGGAAACGGTAGACCTGCTTTTGGGGGAGCGACGCAGCCTGTTTGAAGCGGCCTTTGAACCGGAAACGACTTATGACCTGCCCAACGGCGACAAGGTCTACCTATACCGGCGACGGATGCGGCCTGCTACCGAGTACCCCGACGCTTCTCTGTACCAGGCAGCCGAGATGTTGCACGAGACGGCAACGGCACAGGACCTTGTCGTCGTCGCCCCCGCCGACATGGTGAGCCGCTTATTGGAATATTACCGGGGCAAAGCCCCGGTAGTCCCGCTGGACCGGTTCACCCCGGAACAAGGAGGGCGTGCTTTGCGTCTCTTTTTGGTGACGACTTGGGATGCCGATGGAGGCGCTCTATCCGCCCGTTACGGGCCGCCGAGCCGGGATGTCCCCCTGGGCGAGCTGCACGTTTTGGTCTTTGAGGTTGCGGATTCTTGATCGTGGACAAGTACGAACACCGTTGGACCGGGGTGTGGATGGTCATCGTCCTGCTCCTGAGTTCTGCCTTGTTTTGGCACGACTTGGGTGTGCGTGAGGTGCTGGGGCAGGATGAGAATTTGACCATCACCCAGTTGGATCAACCTAACCTCCGCGCCGTGTGGGAAGCGGCCTTGCTCAAGGCTACCGGACAGCCGAGCAACATGCAACCACTCTATTTTTTGCCCCAACACCTCCTCTGGCCGTTGGTCAACCACAACGCCTTTGTGCTCCGCTTTCTGCCCGCGGCCTTTGCCATCCTGGCCGTCGCTTGGACCTTTAGGCTGGGGAAGGTCCTCCTGAGCCACCGAGCAGGTCTGGTCGGTGCGCTGCTGACGGCCGTACTACCGTTGACGGTGCATTATGCCCAGATCGCCCGACCCTACACCCTCTTGCTTTTACTCACCCTTGCCACGGCAGACCTGTTGCTGCGGGCACTCCGGGCCAATCGCACGCCCTTGTGGGGGGGATTCGTCGCCTCCGCCGCTTTGAGCCTATACACCCACTATAACGCCCTCTTTGTCCTGCTGGCCGAAGCTTTGTACACTGCCGTCATCTTGCTAACGATGCTCCCAACCGTTCTCAAAAAGCGAGCCTCGGCCCGTATTCTGCTGAAACCGGTGCTGGCCTGGGGGGCGGTCGGGCTGCTTTGCTTGCCCGGACTTGTCCGCCTGAGTCACCTCCCCTGGGTGGGAAGTCAAGGCCGGGTTCAGGTGGAGCTAACGGTAACGTTCTTTTATCGCTTTCTGTATAAAATCGGGTTGACCGGTCCCTGGCTGCAAGGGGCGATCCTGGGGCTGGCCGCTTTGGGCTTGCTCGCAACGCTCTACCGGCGGCGGTGGCGGTCCGTTGTGTTCGCCTTCCTCTGGCTGGCCCTTCCCTTTCTCATCCTCTCCGTTCTGAAATCTCCACGGCCCTTTGCCGAACGCTACCTGATTTTTGTGCCGCCGCTGGCCTTGCTGCTGGCAGGGGAAGGTGTGACAACGGTAGGTCGCCTGGCGGCCATCAGGGACCGGGGAACCCCTGCTGCAGGCCGCATTCTCACCCTGGCCCTGGCGGCAGGGGTAGCCTTGCTGTTTACAGCCCCTTTGCAGACCTATTATGCCCGCAACCGGGCCGCCGACCGCCTAGAACAGACCGTTGCGGTCCTGGAGGATCATGTTCGGCCCGGTGATCTGGTCATTGTCTCCCCACGTTTCTTCGTGCGCCCCCTCCACGTTCCCGGACGGGTGCTGTATCTGAAGCATCATCCATCGCCGACCGAGTTCAACGCGTGGCTGGCAGACCATCGGCGTATCTGGGTGCTCTACACCTCCTACCTGCCCGCCCCGCAGCTGCAGGAGCCGCTGGACCGCTGGATTCAGGAGCGGGGAGATGTCTTTGTACGTGTGCCGATCAAGGCCATTACCGCCCTGGCGTTCTACAGGGCAGGGCCTCCCGAAGACCGTTTGCAGGAGCAGATCGTCGTCTTGGAAGACCTGGCCGCTGTTTCCGCCGACCGCCAAGAAGCATGGCTGCGCTACGAGGCCCTGGCCCAGGCCCATGAGGCCCTGGCGGAGCTACTGGACCGCCGGGGGGAGACGGCTTTGGCCGCGGAACATCGGCGCAAGGCCCGGGAAGCACGGGAGACGGCTCCGCGCCCCTGGTGAGCGATAAGCAGCACGTATTTGGTTAAAACGCGAAACTTGCGTTTTTCACGCAAAGGTGGTATGATTACGCTTGTTATTCGGAAGCGTCCGATAGCTTCACCCTCACCGACCGGTTAGCACACGGCCAGTCATTCGTATCCAAAAACCAGAAGCCAAACGTTATAGTGAGTACGGAATCAAGCAACCACAAATGGCAAACGGTGCGTCGCTGCCTGGTCATGCTACGGCATTTGCAACGCGGCCCTGCCGACCGCAAGACATTGATGCAGGCGGTCCGCGAGGCGGTGTCCGATGCCTACGGGCCGGGCAACGACGACGCCCGCCGCAAACGCTTCGAGCGAGACCTGTGGAACCTGCGCCATCGGCTCGGCGCGTGGGTAGAGTGGGACCCGGTACAGAGGGTGTACCGTCTGGTGGACGGTGGGCCGTGGGCCAGCCTGGCATTGCCCGAAGAGGCGATGCGGGGGCTGGCCTTTTTGCTGGAAACCTTTGGGCCGGAAAGCGGCGCAGCCGAGATCGTCCAACCGTTGCTGAATGCTCTGCTGGCCGTGCTCCCCGCCGACCAGCGACGGCGCCTGGAAGGGCAGAGTGCGGAGCTGCGTCTGGACCTGCGCCGCCTGGATGAAGGCGAGATCGCACCTCTCGTTTGGAGGGAGGTGCGCCGGGCGGTGGCCCGACGGCGCGTCCTGCGCTTCCGCTACCTTTCCCCCCGCCATGAACGGCCCAGACCGCGCACCCACACCGTCGAGCCGTATGAACTGCGCTTTCATCGGGGGCATTACGAGCTGCGGGCCTATTGCCGCCACTGGATCAATCCCTTTGGACAGGAGCGGATCAACGCCGGGTGGTTTCGCTATCGGCTGGACCACATCCTGGCCGAAGGGTTAGAGGTGCTGCCCGATGTTTTGCCCCCCGGCCAGCGGCGACGGCGGCAGGAAACGGTGCGCTACCGGCTCGCGCCCCAACTGGCCCGGGGTGGGGTGAGCCGTCACTTTGCCGAGATGACGGTCTCCGCGCCGGATGCGGAGGGCTGGGTGGAGGTGACGGGCAAGACGGACGATCTGTTCGAGGCGCGGCGGATTCTGCTGGCCTATGGGGAAAATTGCCGGGTGCTGGCTCCGCCGTCGCTGGTGCGCGAGATGGAGCAGGCGGCGCGGGGAATGGCCGACCTGTACGGAGTCCACGGGTGAAAATCTCTTACCGTGGATCGCGCTCCGGCAAGGGGGATACCACCTGCTGCCCCGGCGACAGCGCGGGGATGCGGGAACTGACGACCACGGGGTGCTCTTCGTGCTGGGCCTGACAGACGGCCAGCCAGGGGACGAGAGGGGCGTAGGTCAGGGCCAGAGCGGTGTAGAGCCAGAGGGGAATTTTGCCGCTCAGGACGGCTCCCCGGTCGGTGGGGATCTCCGGTACGGTCAGTCCGTCGGCCTGGCTGTAATCCAGGTACGCATCGGGGAGGATGAATTCCAGGTGGACATGGTCCCGGCGCACGGCGATCCGCGCCTGCAAGGGAGCATCCTCGGCCATCGTGCCCAGGCGCAAGGTCGGCGGCACGACCCAGCCCAAGCGGGGATCGAATTGGTAGAGCGTGGCGGGCGGCGTGAGTAGAGCGACCGCCGCGTAGAGCCAGTTGGGACCGCGCCCGTAAAGGGCCAGGGGGACGGCCTGGGGCAGATACTCCAGGAGGTGCGGCAGGTGGTGGGGCTGCCAGGTGGCCTGTGCGCCGGTGAGGGGCACGCCCAGGGTGCGCGCCAGGCGGTCCAGGTCTATGGTGTTCTCGACCGGGGCGGCCCGCAGATGGCTGCGGCGCAATTCGTCGGGGGCGTAGGCGAAAAGGCGGGCCACCCGCTCGACCAGGGCCTCGAAGGTAGGGCCGGAGGCGGTTGTGCCCCGCTCCAGGCCGGTGATGGTTCCCCGCAGGATGGGGCCGTCGTCGCTGATCTGGTCTGTGCCGGTCAGCCGGGAATGTAGATCGGCCAACAGGATCAAGCCGTGACGCGATACGATGGCCTGCCACAAGCGGTGGGATGCCTCATCACGGGTCAGGAGGATGGCATGGGTACAATCATCAAAAATGCGCTCCTGATCCAAAGTTGGCCGTCCGCCCACATCCACGATCAAGGGCAGATGACGGGCCGCAATATCCCGACAGATGTGCGTCACCCACTGTGGTGTTCCCTGCCCTTTGATGCGGATGCGCCGGACGAATTCCTGATCGGCCTCATTGGCCCAATCTCCTTCGCCGTCGGGGTAGGCCCGCAGGACGTAATGGTCCACCCCTCGTCGGCGCAGGGCGTGGGTCAGGCTATAGGCCAAAACCGATTTGCCCGCGTGGGGCGGGCCGCCGATCATAATCGCCGGAAAAATCTCCATGGGCAACCTCCGTGAAAGGTGATGATCGCAGATGAGCCGCACAAGCACATTGATCAGCACGATGGGCGGTCAAGCCCAGGTCGTGACCTTTGCTTTGGATGCGCTGCTGGCCCAGGGTGAAGTGGTGGATCAAGTTGTCGTGTTGCACCTTTCGGCGGAGAATCCGCGGGTGCAACGGGCGTTGACCCAACTGGGTATGGAATTCGCCAATGACATTTACGCTCCCACCGGTGCAACCTGCCGCTTCCGGCACGTCGTGATCCGCGACGGCGATCACCCGCTGTTGGACATTCAAGATGAAGCCGCGGCTTCGGCAACCTGGCGGGTGGTACATGAGCTGATCTCTTCCCTCAAAGCGCAGGGACGGCGGCTCCACCTTTGCCTGGCCGGTGGGCGGCGGATGATGGGCCTGCTGGCCATGTCGGCGGCGATGCTGATTTTCGATCACCACGACCGTATATGGCACATGTACACCCCCACCGCGTTCCTGGCCCGCGCCCGCGATGGAGCCATCCTGCACGCCCGCCCGGAGGACGGTGTGCGGTTGATCCAGGTGCCCGTCGTCCCCTGGGGGGTGTACTTTCCCGCGCTGCGGGCATTGGCCCAAACGCCGCCCGATCAAGCCCTCGCATTGCAGGTTCGCTGGCTGGATCAAACCGAGCGAACGCGCTGCCAGGCGGTAGTGGAACGGCTGACACCGAGGCAACTGGACGTGTTGCGGGCCTTTGCCGCCGGGCTGACCCCCCAAGAGGTGGCAGAGCATCTGTGCATCTCGCTCAAGACGGTGGATACGCACAAAACGGCCATCCTGGGCGAGTGCCGCAACGCCTGGGCCGTGCCCGACGACGCCTGGCTGGATTACCACTTCCTCCGCGACCGGTTCGGACCGTTCTTTGTCCAGGCAAGAGGATGATAACATGGAACGAGAAGGGAAACATCGGAGGTTTCTCTGAAGTGGA
>CAZQKE010000107.1:0-45294 GCA_964593865.1 uncultured Anaerolineaceae bacterium
TAGTGGACCGCTTCGACGCGGTAGATGGGCACACGGCCTTCTTCCGATGTCTCGAACCAATCGGCCCATTCCTCTTTGGGGTCGGTGAGATAGACCGGCCGGTAGGGGAGGTTGTCGGCGGCCAGGTTGTGGACCAGATCATCCCACGTGATCGGCAGGCCCGTCGGCTCGCCTACCACCAGGTCCGGGTAGAGGTGGCGCACATGCTCCCGGTACCAGATGAAGGCCAGCATGGGGCCGTTGACGATGGCTACGTCGGGTCGCGCTCCCTCGGCATAGACGGCGTACCACAGGGCAAAGGTCGGTTCATCGCCGCGCACGATGATAAGGCTGTCCGGCGCGACCGGTTCCAGCAGCCGGTAGGCGTAGGTGTGGGAGGACCA
This sequence comes from uncultured Anaerolineaceae bacterium, assembly GCA_964593865.1. Classification (GTDB taxonomy): domain Bacteria; phylum Chloroflexota; class Anaerolineae; order JAAYZQ01; family JAAYZQ01; genus CAZQKE01. The sequence continues at coordinate 384 of CAZQKE010000107.1, forward strand.
ATCGCCGTGCAGGTCGTTGGCCTGCCAGTGCAGGGCCAGCGATCCCAGGGGCAGCAGGAGGAGGGCGATCAACGCGATCTGCTGCCGGGTCCGGGAGCGTTGTGCGGCCAGGGTCAGGATGCCCCGCACCCCCGCTGCCCAGCCCAGGGCCAGGAGCATCATCACCGGCAGGAGGTAGACATACGAATCGCCGGTGTCGTAGAAAAAGGCATAGACGGCCACCAATCCGCCCCAGATGAGGGTGAACTTGGTCAGCCGCCGGTCCTGTTGCCACACCTGCCGGCCGCCGAACAGGGCCAGGACCAGTCCCCACCAGCCGAACTGTTCGCCGAGGAGCAAGGCCCAGTTGCCCAGGCGGTTGGGGACCTGAACGGTAGGCAGGCCAAAGGCAAAGCCCTGGTACTGTTTGGCCGAAACGACCCACCAAAACCCCTTCCAGGTCCGGGGATCGCCCCAGTTGACCGGCGGGCGATGGGCGGCGGCCAGGGGCAAATAGGCATACACGAGCAGGCCGCTCAACAGGAGGCCCAGCGTCGGCAGCCAGACGCGGGGCCGCAGCCGGCGGTCCCGCTCCGGCCAGAGGAGGTAGGCCGCTGCCGGGACGAAAAAGATCAGGGTGATGTGGTTGCCCAGCCCCAGGCCCAGGGCCAGCCCCGCCGCCCAAAGCCAACCATCACCGCCGCCGCGCCGCCAGCGGAGGAGGAGCCAGAGCAGCAGGGTGGCAAAGAGGGTCAGTAGGGCGTAGACTTCGCTGATCACCGCCTGGGACCAGAGGAGGGAGGAAAAGGCCAGGGTCAGGGCCGCCGCCGCCGAGATCGCCCGCGAGGTCCGAGAAGCATCGTCGGGGGCGGCGAGCGTCCGGTCCACCAGGTAAAACAATCCCACCGCCAACGCCGCGCAGAAGGCGGAAAGCAGGTTGACGCGGTAGGCAATGGTCCCCAGGGGCAGGCGGCTGAAAAGCCAGGCCAGCAGGGTGTAGGTGGGGTAGCCGGTGGGATGGGGTACGCCCAACGTGTAAGCGGCGGCGATCAGGTCGCCGCCGTCGCTGCCGTTGTGGGCAAAGGTCAGGCCGGGGGCCAGGGTAACGAGGTAGACCGCCAGGGCGATGGCCGTCACGCCCAGCGCGATCCCCCAATCGGTCCGGGTGTGCTGCGCGCGCGTCGTCACTCCTCCTATCCCAGCAACCTGTACCAGAATACGGCGGAGAGCATAAAGCCCGCTGCCGCAAAGATGCCGCCCACGACCGCCCGCCCCCACGCTTTGGGCCGGTAGCAGAGCAGGGCGAGGGTGGCGATGCTGAACATGCAGCCGCCATAGGTGAAGACGATCCACAAGGGGGTGTGGGAGAGCATAAAGCGGCTGGGGGTGTAGTACCAGGCTTTGGCCGGGGCCGCGAATTCCTCATACCAGGGCGGCAAGGCCATGCCCAGGACCGTGATCAGGGCGACCGCCGTCCACCGGGGCCAGCGGTCGCTCAGGCGCAAGGCCAGGTAGCCGAATTGTACGCTGGTCAGCCACCAGCCGATGGGCATGTAGGCGGGGGAAGCGAGCAGGGGGAAGCCGAAATAATCGGTGTAGACCAGGGTTCCCAGCTGCTCCACGTGCAGCCAATCGGACCACAGTTCAAGGACGCCGGCCACCAGGCCGAAAATCAACAGCCAGGCCAGGCGGGGGCTTTTGGTCAAGGCCCAGGCGATGATCAACAGGGCCATGACCACCAGGGCGGTCCAGCCGTAGAGGCGCGGTTCGGCCAGCAACGCGCCGAGCATGATCCCGCCGATGGTCAGTACCATAGAGCCGATGATCAGCCGGTCTTCGGTGTTCAATGCTTGCCACAGATTTTTCATGTTGATAACCCATCTAGCAAAACAATGGACCCTCTCCGACGGCTGCTTTACGAGCCAGGAGGAGGGTCTGGCCGCTGCCCATCAACCACCCTGTTGCGACGCAGCAACCCCCGGAGGCGTCTTTTCAATCACCAAGAGCCGCACCCGGCGACAGACGCTGCACCAGCCCAGGGTACGTTTCCCTTTGGAGGCCGCGCCGATGCGGATGATGCCTACCTCGCCGGCAGGATGGGTCGTGCCGCAGTGGGGACAACGAACCTGCCATCCTGGGGCGTAACCTTTGGGCATGTTGTCTCCCTCTCGGCTGCCTTCCCTTCCGCCGGGCAGAGTATAGCACAAACCGGCGGGCAAAGCAAACGGAAAGACGGATCGTAAATGCGTTCGCCCACCGGGCAGGGGAACTCAGGCCAGGGCTTTCAGCATGGCGGGGATGATCTCCCCGGCGTCGCCGACGACGGCCATGTTGGCAACCTTCATGATCGGCGCGTTTTCGTCGCTGTTGATGGCGACGATGTACTTGGCTTCCTGCAGGCCGAAATAGTGATAGATGTCGCCCGAAAGGCCGCAGGCGATATAGAGGTCCGGGGCGACGAATTCGCCGCCGACGCCCACAATCTGTTCCTCGGCGATCCAGCCTTCATCAAAGGCCCCCCGCGAACCGGCGACCGCGACGGACGCGGCGGTTCCCCCCAGAGCCTCGGCCAGCTGCCGGACCAGGGCAAACCCTTCTTCGTCGCCCATGCCCCGCCCGGCGGCGACGACGATGCGCGCCTTTTTGAGGGGGACGGGCGGCAGCTCTACAGAGGCGTCTTTGTCCAGCCAGGTCAGGCGGGGGCGCACGTCGCCCAGGTCCAGGTCTACGGTCTGCACCTGCCCGGAGCGGGTGTGATCGGCGTAGGGGACGCGAAAGTGGCCGGGTTGCAGGGTCGCCATTTGGGGCCGGGCCTCCGGGCAGGCGACGGTGTGGTACATTTCGCCGCCCAGGACGGGGAATGTGCCCAGCAGCAGCCGCTCGGCCAGGTCCATCTCCAATTTGGTGCAGTGGCTCATCAGCCCCGTGTTCAGCCGCTGGGCCAGGCGGGGGGCCAGGTCGTTGCCCAGGGGGGTAGCGGCCATGAGCAGGATCTCGGGGCGGTACTGTTCCACCATGTCGGCCAGGATTTGGGTGTACAACCCCGGCAGGTATTCGGCCAGAGCGGCGTCCTCGGCGACGAACACCTTGTCCGCGCCGTAGGCAAACATCTCCTGGGCCGCTTGGCCCACTTCTGCGCCCAGCAGCCAGGCGTAGACATAGGCCCCGATCTGGTCGGCCAGCTCACGGGCCTGGCCCAACGTTTCCAGACCGGCCTGCACGCCCGGTTCGATCAGAGCGGCAATATGGCGATACCCCTCGCCGACCGCCTCCTCGGCGGGCGCTTCCTCTTCAAAGAGATCGTCGAAAAAGTCAAAATCCATCTTGCCTCCTACAGGATTTTGCGTCGGTTGCAAGCCGGAAGCTTGCGCTATGTGGCAATCCCATGCGCACATTCGCGGACGGCCTTCACGCCGGCTCGGCGCGGATCACAATCCGCGCTCCCCGCCGACGAGCCGGAGGCATGTCCGCTTCCCTATGCGATCAGTTTTTGCAGCCGCAGGGAAAGGACCACCTCCTGGGCGACACTCTCCGGTTCCCCCCGAAAGACCTCGCCGACCTCCAGGGGCGGCGGAAAGCCTTCGCCCCGCTTGACGAGCAAGGGAGTCAGGTCTTTTTCATCCAGGCCCAGGTCGTCGGCGGTCCAGGTGGTCACCTCCCATTCGCGGTAGGCGTTCATGATGCGTGCGCCGGGGGCGTAGCGCAGGGGGAAGGCTTCCGGGGCGACGGTGACGACGGCGGGTTTTTGCACCTCCACGGTGGCAAAGCCTTCTCCCCAGCGGCGGGTGGCCCGCAGGACCGCGCCTGCATCCTCCAGGCGGTAGGCGTCTGTGACCTGGGTGTAGCCCAGGGCGGCGGCCAACCGAGGGCCGATCTGGCCGGCGCCGGTATCGCCCGATTCGCGCCCGGCGATGACGAGATCGCAGCCGCCCAGTTTTTCCACGGCGGCGGCCAGGATGCGGGTCACGCCGCCGATGTCGGCCTCCCGGAACAGATCGTCGCTCAACAGGGTAGCGGCGTCGCAACCCAGGGCCAGGGCCTCCCGCAGGGCATCTTCGGCGCGGGGCAGCCCGACGCTCAGGGCGGTAACGTCGGCCCCGTTCGCATCTTTGAGCTGCAACGCAGCTTCAATGGCCGCCTTGCTCCCCGGCCCGATGATATACTCCTCACGGTTGACAAACATCCGCTCTTTGTCCCGCCGGAAGGTAAGGCCGCGCGGGTCGAGTATCTGTTTGACGAGCACGACGATTTTCATAAAACCTCCTCAGGTTGGAATGCGCAGGCCGTGGGGTCGGAAGAGGCTGGAGGCGATGACGATGCGCTGGATTTCGTTGGTCCCTTCATAGATCTCGGTGATGCGCTGGTCGCGCCAACCCCGTTCGATCCAGTGATCGCGGCTGTAGCCCAGGGCGCCGTGGATCATCATGGCCTTGTTGATGCAACGGGCCGAGACTTCGGAGCCGAACAGTTTGCAGGCGGCGGCCTCCATGATGTGGGGCTGGCCGGTGTCAATGAGCCAGGCGGTGCGGTAGATGAGGGAACGCAGGGCTTCGATCTCGGCAGCCATGTCGGCGATCATGAAATGGACCGCTTGTTTGGTGGCGATGGGCACGCCGAACTGCTCGCGTGCTTTGGCCCAGCGGATGCTGGCCTCCAACGCCGCTTCTGCGCCGCCCAGGACCGCTGCGCCCAGGCTGGCCCGGCCCACATCCAGCGTTTTCATAAAGGTCAGGAACCCGGCCCCAAACCGGCCCAGGACGTTTTCTTTGGGCACGCGCACGTCCTCAAAGATGCACTCGGCGGTGGAGCTGCCCCGGATGCCCATCTTGTTTTCCAGGCTGCCGATGCTAAAGCCGGGGGTATCGGTCTCGACGATAAAGGCGGTAATGCCGCCGTAGGCCCCCAGGGCCGGGTCGGTGACGGCCATGACGGTGATGATGTCGGCGATGTCGCCGTTGGTGATGAACTGTTTCACGCCGTTGATCACGAATTCGTTGCCGTCGCGCACGGCGGTCGTTTTGATGGCCGCTGCGTCGGAACCGGCTTGGGCTTCGGTCAGCCCGAAGGCGGCGATGGCCTTGCCCTGGGCCAGGGGCGTCAGGTATTTGCGCTTCTGCTCTTCGGTTCCGTCCAGGTAGATGCACATGGCCCCGATGCCGATGTGCGCTCCGATGATGGTGGCCGTGCTGCTACAGACCTTGCCCAACTCCTCCATGAGGATACAATAGCCTATTTCACCGCCGCCCATGCCGCCGTATTTTTGGGGGAAGGGCACACCCAGCAGGCCCAGCTCCGCCATCTTTTTGAGGTTCTCGTGGGGGACGCGGTGCTCGCGGTCGATGGCCTTGGCTACCGGTTTGATTTCGCTTTCGACGAACTCGCGCACCATGCGGCGGAAGAGTTGGTATTCTTTGGGAAAGCTAAAGTCCATATCTCATCCCCTTTGTGCAGGCAATAAGCAAATTAGGGCTTGATCTTGATTCCCGCTTCCCGGTAGACCTGGCGGGCGATGAGGAATTGCTGGATCTGGCTTGTGCCTTCGATGATCTCCAGGGCGCGGCAGTCGCGGTAGTAGCGTTCAATGGCGTATTCCTTCATATAGCCGTAGCCGCCGTGCACCTGGAGCATTTTGTCGGAGACGCGGTAGGCGGTGCGCCCGCCAAAGAGTTTGACGATGGCCGCCTGGGAGCCGAACTCCTGGCCGGTATCGGCCAGCCAGGCGGTGTAGGTGATAAGGCTGCGCAGGGCTTCGATCTCGGTCTTGGCATCGGCGATGTAGGTCTGGATGATCTGTTTTTGGGCGATGGGCACGCCGAACTGGATGTGTTCGCTGCTGAACCGGACCGCTTCTTCCAACGCCCGCTCCGCCCCACCCAGGGCAATGGCCCCGATCCCCAGGCGGCTGTAGGCCAGGGCAGACAGGGCGACTTGCAGGCCCCGGCCCTCGTCGCCCAGGCGGTTGGCCGCCGGGACGCGCACCCCGTCGAAATAGAGGGTGTTGCAGGTCACCCCCCGCAGCCCCAGCGTCTTTTCCCGGTAGCCGACCTTGAGGCCGGGCGTCTCCGCCTCCACCAAAAAGGCGGTGATGCCCTGCTCCGTCCGGGCAAAGGTGAGGATCAGACCGGCCAGTGCGCCGTTCGTCACCCACACTTTGCTGCCGTGGAGCACATAGTCGTCGCCCTCCCGCGTCGCCTGCATCCGCATCGCCGCCGGATCGGAACCGGCGGTGCTCTCGGTCAGGGCAAAGGCTCCCAGCATCTCGCCAAAGGCCAGCGGCTCCAGGTAGCGGGCTTTTTGCTCCTCGCTGCCGTAATCCAGGAGCGGTTTGACCATCAGGCTGTTGTGGACGCTAAGGATCAAGGCGGTGGACATGTCGGCGCGGGCCAGCTCCTCCAGCATGAGGCAATAGGTGTAGGTGTCCAGCCCCGCGCCGTCCAGCTCCTCCGGGATCAAAGCCGCCCAGAACCCCTGGTCCACCGCTTTTTGCAGCAATTCTACCGGCGGTTCCTCGCTCTGGTCGATCTCTTCGCCGTGGGGCCGGATCTCCTTGCTGCAAAAATCGGCGAACATCTTTTTGAACATCAATTGGTCTTCGCTCAGGCGAAAGTCCATACGTGCCCTCCCTGTTGGGGGTTGGTAGGTTGGAGATCGGCAAGCGGTAATTGCCGACCGGCTTTGCTCTTCCAATCTACCAATCCCCCAACCCACCGATTACCGATCCTTGAACTTGGGCCGCCGCTTTTCCAGGAACGCGCTGACCCCTTCTTTCATGTCCTCGGTGGCCGTCAGCCGGGCGAAAAGGTCGGCTTCGCGCTTTAGCCCCTCTTCCAGCGGCAGGTCCAGCCCTTCGTTGACCGCCTGGATGATATGGGCCATGGCCACGCCGCCCCACATGGAGAGCAGTTTGGCCCAGCGTTTGGCTTCGCGGACGACCGTACCCACCGGCACGACCTTGTTCACCAGGCCGATGCGGTAGGCTTCTTGGGCCTTGATGTTGCCCCCGCCGAGGATGATCTCCAGGGCGCGGCCCTTGCCCACCAGGCGCGGCAGCCGCTGAGTGCCGCCCCAACCGGGCATGATGCCCAGTTTGATCTCCGGCTGGCCGAACTGGACGCTGTCCTCCGCAATGCGGATGTGGCAGGCCATGGCCAGCTCGTTGCCGCCGCCCAGGCAGGCCCGCCCGTTGATGGCGGCGATGACCGGTTTGGGGGATCGCTCTATTTTGTTGAACAGTTCCTGCCCGGCCCGCAGCACCCGGTAGGCGTCGTCGTAGCTTTCCAGCTTATTGATCTCGTTGATGTCGGCCCCGGCCACAAAGAATTGCCCCGCGCCGGTGATGATGATGACCTTGACCTGCTCGTTCGCCAGGCACTCGTCAACGGCGGCATCCAGCTCGGATACCGTCTGCGTGTCAAAGGCGTTGGCCGGGGGATGATCAATGGTGATGATGGCCGTGCGGTCCTCGATGCTCAGCTTGATATTTTGATAGTCACTCATCGTTCCTGCTCCTTTTTATGTGTACTCTTTGAAACCGTAACCCGTCTTTTTGCCTAAATGTCCGGCTTTGACCTTGCGGTAGAGGATGTCCACCGGGTGGAAGCGGGGGCCGAACTCCTTTTCCAGGGCTTCCATCTTGGCGACGACGACGTCCAGGCCCAGCTCATCCATGTATTCCAGCGGCCCCATGCGCACCAATTCGCCGTCCTTGTTGATTTGCATCCCCAACCCGGCGATACAGGCCATGTCAATATCGTTGACATTGGCGATCTCTTCCTGGACGCAGAGGGCGGCTTCGTTGAGGAAGGGCATGATCAGGCGGTCCACGCTGAACGATGTGCCGGTTTCCACCTCGCCCGATTCCTGCAGCCGTTGGATGATGGCCTCCAGCGGCTCGGCTTCCGCCCCATAGTTGTAAAAGCCCACGCCGGCCTTTTCGCCCAGGCGACCGGCCTCCACCAGAACGTCGAACAGTTTGACCGGCGCGAGCCTTTCGCTGTAGTAGCCGTAAAGGTAGTTGCCTACGTGGGCGCAGACATCAATGCCCAGCATGTCCATCAGGAGGAAGGGGCCCATGGGCCAGCCAAAGCCGTTGCTGCCCATCGCTTCGTCGATCTCCTGGGCCGTGGCTGCGCCCTGTTCCAGGGCCAGCACCGCTTCGTTGAGATAGGGCATCAGTAGCCGGTTGACCAAAAAGCCGGGGCATTCCTTGACGATGACCGGGATCTTGCGCAGTTCTTGGGCGAACTGCTCCACCGTGTCAACGGTATCCTGGTCGGTTTCCGCGCCGGGGATGATCTCCACCAGCTTCATCACGTGGGCCGGGTTGAAAAAGTGCATCCCGATCACCCGATTGGGCCGCCCACTGGCCGCGCCCATCTCGGTAATAGAGAGGGCCGACGTGTTGGAGGCGAAAATCGTGTCGGGTGGGCAGACCTCGTTCAGTTCCCGGAAGACCTGCTGCTTGATGGACATTACCTCCGGCACGGCCTCGATGACGATGTCCACGTCCTCAAAATCGGCGTAATCCAGGGTGTATTCGACCAGGTCCAGCTTCTCCTGCATCTGGCCCTCGGTCATCTTGCCCTTGTCCACCCGCTTTTGGTAGATACCTTCGATGTGTCGGCGGGCCAGTTCCAGCTGCTTCTCGTCAATGTCTTTGACCACCACCGGTAGGCCGGCAAAGGTGATCACCTGGGCGATCCCCCCGCCCATGGCCCCTGCACCGACCACGCCTGCTTTGAAAATCCACATGGTTCCTCCTCCTCTTACCAGGTCGGCAAGGCAATTGCCGCTTCCGGGTTATCCAACCGCACGAAATAGAGCCATTGGTCCGGGTATTGGGCATAGGCGGCGTCGTTGGCCTTGCCCAGCGTCGCGCCGATAAAGTAATCGCCGCTTTCCGGTTCAATGGCGATGATGCCCGATTGCCCTTCCAGTTTGGGGCGCAGTTCCTCAAACCGGGCCGTCGCCTTGGCCTCAAACTCGGCCCGCACCTTTTTGTCGGTCCACATTGCTACGTCCGCCATCGTTCCCTCCTCACTCCCGCTCGATGATGATAGAGCCGCCCATGCCGCCGCCGACGCAGGCCGTCGCCAGGCCCAGGGTCACATCCCGTTTGATCATCTCGTGGACCAGGGTGACGACGATGCGCGTGCCGGTGCAGCCCACCGGATGCCCCAGGGCGATGGCCCCGCCGTTGACGTTCACCTTGTCCCAATCCCAGCCTTGATCCTCCAGCTCCATGCCTACCGCCAGCGATTGGGCGGCAAAGGCTTCGTTCAATTCAACGAGATCAATGTCGGTCAACCGGAGACCTGCCCGTTTGAGGGCTTTGGGCGTCGAATAGGCCGGACCCAGGCCCATGATCTCCGGCGGGAGGGCGGCGTAGGCGTAGCTGCGGATGGTGGCCAGCGGTTGCAGGCCCAGCTCCTGGGCCTTGTCGGCGGTCATCACGATCACGGCTGCCGCCCCGTCGCTGATGGGGCAAGCATTGGCGGGCGTCACCGTGCCGCCCTCTTTGAAGATGGTGGGGTAAAGGGCCGCTTTGCGGGCGTTCAGGGTGGGGTTGATGCACTCATCCTGGACAATATCCTCATAGGCCACCTCTTTGCCCGCCACCTTTTTGCTGACCCGCACCGGCACGATTTCGTCGCGGAAGCGGCCCATCCGCGTGGCGCGGAACGCCTTCTTGTGGCTCAGTACGGCGAATTTGTCCTGCTCCTCGCGGCTGATGCCGTACATCATGGCCAGGTTCTCGGCGGTGTAGCCCATCATCTGGCCGCAGACCGGATCGGTCAGCCCTTCCCAGAGGGTGTCCACGAAGGTATCGTGGCGCAACTTGAGGCCCCAGCGGGCGCCGCGCACCACATAGGGCGCGGTGCTCATGCTCTCTACGCCGCCGCAGAGGAACACCTCGCCGTCCCCGGCCTGGATGGCCTGGTACGCGCCGGTGATGGCCTGCATCCCGGAGACACAGTTGCGCTGCACGGTGTAGCCCGGCACGCGCACCGGAACCCCGGCCAGCAGGGCCGCCACCCGCCCGATGTTGGGCGCATCGCTTTGCTGGCTGATGCAGCCCAGGATCACGTCGTCAATGACCTGCGGGTCCAGCCCCACCCGCGCAATGACCTCCTTGAACACCAGCGCGGCCAGATGCTGGGCCGTCAGGCTGCGAAAGGCCCCGCCGTGGCTGCCGATGGGGGTCCGCACCCCCCCGACGATGACAACTTTTTTCATGCGCTTCCCTCCTTTTCCTGAATCGCCAAGCTGCCCTTCCTGAAAATAGCGGTTGAAACCGCCCCTGGCGGGCCGTTGGCCGACCGCCCGCCTGCGCGGGCGGGAATGGGAGCGTCCGCGTAGGCGGACGCCCGGCCGCAGGCCCGAAAGGAGCGACTTGAGTCGCCACCGTCTCCGGCGCGAGCCGCCGGGGATTTTCATCCTTGGCGGTGAGCCGGGGATCGGTCCGCTTCCTGAAAATAAACTCCCAACTTCTTCGTGCGACCTTGCGGTTCAGATCTTGGAACCGCGAAGACGCCAAGAGCGCGAAGGTTTTTTACTCTTTCTTCTTTCCTTTGCGTCCTTTGCGCCTTCGCGGTTCAGATCTCCGGAACCCCAAAGCGGGCCGTCCACGAAGCGGCGCGAATACACGAATGCACGAATGCGCCCGGCCGCAGGCCCGAAAGGAGCGACTTGAGTCGCCCCTTTGCTTCTCACCCGGCTTTCAACCCTCTCACTACCAGGTCCAGCGTCGCCTGGAACATCGGCTCCAGATCGTTGCGGAGCATCTGCCGCCGCAAGGGATGGGCCATGAGCACCAGCACGCCGTTGATGGCTGCCCAGACGATGCCCGCCGCCTGCCAGGGGTCCTCCACCCGGAACGTTCCCTCCGCAACCCCCCGTTCGATGGACCGGGCCAGCAGTTCCAACCCGCGCAGGCTTTGATCCAACACCTGCTGGTACAGCTCAGGCGAGATGGCTTCCTCAAACCGCCCCCGGTCAAAGGCCATGATCAGCCGGAAGTAGCTGGGGTTGGCGCAGCAAAAGTTGAGGTAGGCATGGGCCAGGGCACGCAGCGTCTCCTCCGGCGTGGCCTGGGCGGAGGCGGCATGGGCGGCTTCCATCTCATGTAGCAGCTGTGCCAGCCCTTCTAAAAGCAAATGAGCAAGGATCTCTTCCTTGCTCTTGAAATACAGATAGATTGTGCCTTTACTAACCTCGGCGCGGGCGGCTACATCGTCCACCGTGGGACGATGGAACCCGCGCTCGAAAAACTCTTGCCGGGCGGCATCAAGGATGTCGCGACGGCGTCGTGCCTTTTCCCGTGCTCGGCGTTCGGCGGTGCTCACCTGCTGTGCTCCCTTCGTTGCGAGGCGTGAACTCGTGGTCAGGTAATGACTAATGGTCAGTGACCGCCGGTCATTATACCAGAAATGCTGCACTGTGTCAAATTCGGCGGCGAGGGGTGGGTCGTTTCCGATGCAGAATGCCGAGGGTGCGGGGAGGGACGGTGTGAAACCAATTGTTTCTCTGCGAACTCTGCTTTTGTGATATGAAACATTGTAAAGCCGCTCGCCTTGCCCGTCCGAGATGGGACGCTTGACATCGGCGGCGAAACGTGCTACACTCCCCCCGGTGCTACTCGGAAAGATACCGCTGCCGGTCTGCGACCCGATCCACGTCGCCGTCATGCCGAAAAGGGGCGCGGTTTGTGGCCCGGCCGTAGCGCAAGCTTCCGGCTTGCGCAAAGAGAATAAAAAATCCCGATTGGCTCGCGCCGGACCGCAATCCGGTGCGGAGAAAGGAGCAAACCCCGTGGGATTCCTGGACAAACTGTTCGGCAAGAAAAGCGGGCCGCCGTCTTCGTTCCGCGACCGCTACCCGGAGCGCAGCATTGTCGGCGAACCGGATCTCAAAACGCTGGCCGACCTGGAGCGGCACTACCCCTTGCCGGAGGGCTATGCCTACCGCCAAAAGGGGCAAACCGTCCGTGACATCGCCGTCGTCCGGCAGGATGACGGCACCGAGTTCGTCTTTCTCGTCGAAGAGGGCATCCTGGCCTTTGACGTCCCCCGTCGGCGGGAGGATGGCAGTTGGGGCAAGCGGACCGTGGAGGTCTTGCGTCGGTAGAAGCGGCATCAAACGGGCATATGAGCGGTGAAACCATCCTGGTCGTAGACGACGAACCGAAAATCGTCAAAACGGTGCGGGCCTACCTGGAAAACGCCGGGTTCCGCGTGGTCACCGCCGCCGACGGGCAGACGGCCCTCACCGTCTATCGCCACGAACGGCCATCTCTGATCGTCCTGGACCTGGGCTTGCCCGGTCTGGATGGGTTGGACGTGGCCCGGACCATCCGCCGCGAGTCGAACGTGCCGATCATCATGCTCACGGCGCGGGTGGACGAAACCGATAAACTGATCGGCCTGGAGCTGGGGGCCGACGATTACGTCACCAAGCCCTTCAGCCCCCGCGAGCTGGTGGCCCGCGTGCGGGCCGTCCTGCGCCGCGCCGGGCCGGAAAAGGAGCAAACTCCCTTGCCCATCGTCGTCGGCGACGTGCACATTGACCTGGAACGCCGCCGGGTGACGGTCGGCGGGCGGGATGTGGACCTGACCCCCACCGAATTTGACCTGCTGGTGGTCATGGCCCGCCATCCGGGGCGCGTCTTTACCCGCATGGAACTGCTGGACCGGGTGCAAGGGTACGCTTTTGAGGGGTACGAGCGGACGGTGGACGCCCACGTGAAAAACATCCGCCAAAAGATAGAGCCGGACCCCCGGCGGCCCCGCTACCTGCTGACCGTCTACGGCGTGGGCTATAAATTCGGTGAGCCATGACTCCATCCTCTCGCATCCCCTTCTACCGGTCCTTGTGGTTCAAACTGGTGCTCGGTTTTGTCCTGGTGGCCGCCGTTTCGGTGGGCCTGGTGGCCCTCCAGGCCAACCGGACGACCACCCGCAGCTTCCAGAACTATGTCAGCCAGGGCAAGCAGCAGCGGGCAGAGCGATTGGCTCCCACCTTTGCCGCCTACTATGCCCGCACCGGCAGTTGGCAAGGGGTGGAACGGTGGATGACCACGCTGGACATTTCCCACGGCGGGGGCGGCCGCGGGCCGGGGCGCAAAAAGGGTGCAACACCGGCCGAAGAGACGGAGCGGATGATCCTGACCGATGCCCAGGGGCGGGTCCTGGCCGATACGCAGGGTGAGCTGGTGGGACAAACCCTCTCGGCGGAGGAGCTGGCCCAGGGAGCGACCGTTGAGGTCGACGGGCAGGTTGTGGGTGTGCTCCTGCTCCCCGTTCCGGCGGTAGCCCACGAATCGCGGGAAGCCGAATTTCTGCGCCAGGTGAACCGGTCGCTGCTGGGGGCCGGGGCGGCGGCCGCCGTCATCGCCCTCATCTTGGGCGGCCTGTTGGCCCGCCAGCTGACCGCTCCCCTGCGGGACCTGACCCAGGCGGTCCACCGCCTGACCGCCGGGGACGCCCCTCAGGTGGAGGTCCGCAGCCGCGACGAGATCGGCGAATTGGGCCGCGCCTTCAACCGGATGGCCCGATCGCTGGCCCATCAGGAGACGCTGCGCCGCAACCTGATGGCCGACATTGCCCACGAGCTGCGGACGCCGCTGACGGTGATGCGCAGCGACCTGGAGGCTCTGCTGGACGGCGTCTACGAGCCGACGCCCGAAGCGTTGGCCTCCTTGCAGGAGGAGGCGTTGCTCCTTTCCCGCCTGGTGGATGACTTGCGGGCGTTGGCCCAGGCCGAAGCGGGCCAGCTGCAATTGGAGCGTCGCCCCACCGACCTGGGCGAACTGTTGCGCCGGACGGCTGCCGGTTTTGCCCTGCAGGCCCAGAACCAGGGCCAAACCCTGATCCTGGACCTGGACCCCGACCTGCCGACGGTGGACATAGACCCCCATCGCGTGCAGCAGGTGGTAGCCAACCTACTCTCCAACGCCTTGCGCCATGCGCCGGAAAGCGGCCAGGTGCGCCTCACCGCCCGCGCCTTCCCCGATGCCGTTCAGGTCTCCGTGGCGGACGACGGACCGGGCATTCCCGCCGAGGACCTGCCCCATGTCTTTGACCGTTTCTGGCGGGGCGGCGGACGGCGGAGCGACGGCAGCGGCCTGGGGCTGGCCATCGCCCGGGAGCTGGTCCGCGCCCACGGGGGCCGCATCTGGGTTGAAAGCGAACCGGGCCGGGGGACAACCTTTACCTTCACTCTGTAAGCGGTCCGGGTGGGGGGAGGGGGCTGTGGCCTGAGCTGCGATCTTGGAGATGCCATGTTGAAAACCGCGCGGATCGTTGTTCTGATCGCTGCCCTGGGCGTCGCCGCCCTGGGGCTGCTGGGGGGTGTTGCCGGGTTGCTGTTCGGCCTGGTCCGTCCCCCGGAAAATCAACTGACGGCCATCACCCTCAGCCTTTCTCTGCTCGCCCTGGCCGGGGGCGGCGGCTCTTTGCTGGCCTGGCACACCCGGCAGGCGATCCAGGGGCGGCCCTCCCGCCCTTTCCGCCCTCGGCAGGCTTGGCTGTTGCTCTTGGCCTTTGGCCTGGCCCTGAGCCTGGGTCAGCTCGTCCTGACCTTTGACCTGCTGCCCCTGCTGACCTTTCCGCCCCTGCACATCACCGCCGCCTTCCTGCCGCCCCTGGCCATCGTGGGGTTGGTCGGCCGGCCGCTGGGCGGCATCACCCGCTGGCGGGAGATGATCTGGCAGATGGGCAGCGGCGCGATGCTCTCCACCTTCCTGGCGGGAGTGCTGGAAGCGACCGTCCTGGGAGGGCTGTTCGCCGCCGCCATCGTAGCCATTGCCCTGCAACCGGGCGGCGTAGAGCGGATCAACCGACTGGCGGACCTTATGGAGAACGCTACCCAGAGCCAACAAATGGACATGCTCGTCGCCCTGGCCCGCTCGCCGGGGGTCGTCGCCGCCGTGTTCCTGATCGCCGCCGGTTTCATCCCTCTCGTGGAGGAAGGGGTCAAAGCGGTGGGCGTCGCCCTGATGAGTTACCGGCGGCCCTCGTTGGCCCAGGCGTTCTTGTGGGGCGTGGGCAGCGGGGCCGGGTTCGCCCTGGCCGAAGGGCTGTTCAACTCCGCGGGCGGGCTGGAAGCATGGGGAGCGGTGGTCTTTATCCGCAGCGGGGCCACCCTGTTGCACTGCACCACCGGCGGGCTGATGGGCCTGGCCTGGTACTTTCTCCTGGTGCGGCGGCGGTGGGGCCGGGCGCTGGGGCTGTACGCCGCCGGCGTGGGCCTTCACGCCCTGTGGAACTCGCTGACGGTGACCGTGACCCTCCTTTCCCTGCTGGGCATGGACCTGCCGGACATGGGGCCGGGCCAGGTCCTCGCCGGATTGGGGATTCTGACGATTGTGGTTCTCTTGGGACTCCTGGCGTTGGCCGTGGCAGGGATCCTGGCCGGGTTGACCTGGCGTCTCGCAAGAGAGGTGAGCATGATTCCCGGCGCGGAACCGGGGATGCGCCGGGAGCATAAGGGGGCGATCTGAGTCGCCCCTTTGGGACCTGTGGCCGGGCGCGTTCGCGCCCGATCTGTGGACGGCTTGCGATTTCCGAGGCAAAAATGGTACGCAGAGGAATCGTTCTCATCTTGCTGGCGGGGCTGCTAACCGCCTGCGATTCCACCTGGTCCAACCGCCTGCCCTACGCCGGGCCGGTGGAGCGGACCGTCGCCCAGGGAGAGTACCTGCCCGGCACGCCGATCCGATACCTGGGGCAGGTTGCCAAAGGCGCCCGTCTCTCCATCAAGGGCAAGGAAAAGGTCAAAGAGGTCGGCGACGCCGTGGATTGGAAAGAGGACGTCGTCCACGGCGTCAACCTGGATCAAACCTACCGCGTCGCCCAGATCGGCGCGGAATCGTTGCACTTGGCGGGCACGGTGCGCATCATCATCCAAAACGCCATCCCCCGGCCCGGCCCGGCGAACCGAGATGCACCCATCCACTTTCAATTTCCGGTGGGCTACCACGTCCGGGTGGGGCAAACCATCCCCGGCACGACGTTGATCTTTCTGGGGGCGGGCGAGCAGGGGGCCGAGCTGGGCAACGTGGAAGGCGATCCTTACCGTCGGCTGGATGAGCCGATCACCTGGGAGGGCCGCCTGGGGGCGCGGGTGTGGCTCGCCCTGGACCTGCGCCCTACCCTCATCAGCGCGGAGCAACTGGACGTGGTCGGCACGGCAGACCTGTGGATCCAGCCTTGATTGAGGCGAGGAGTTGAGGTGCGATGAGAGTGACGGTCAAACTGGGTGCGCCCCTCTCTCAGGTCGTCGGTGAGCGCAAGGTCGTCCTCACCTTGCCGGAGGGGGCCACCGTCGCCGACGCCCTTGACCTTTTGCGGGAACGCTACCCCGATTTTGACGCCGGGTTGCAAGGCAAAGGGCTGCGCAAGCCGCTGGACCAGGTGCTCTACTCCCTGTTCCTCAACGCCCGTCCCATCCCCTGGGAAAAGGCGGCGGAGATTTCCCTGCGCAACGGGAGCCAGCTCTTTCTCTTTTTGCCCGTCGCCGGGGGGTAGATGTCGGGTGCTCAGGGTTCGAAACCTCGGTGGGTGGGTTTATCGGGATTCCGCCGGGGGCGGCAAGGTCAGGCGGGGCAGGGTGGGTTCTCGCGCCACCATGCGCCAGCCCTCGGCGGCGCGGGCGAAGACCACGGCGAAGAGCTGCCCGTCATCGGCAAAGGGAGCATCGGCGGTCCGGGCGTGGAGGAGGACGACGCCTTCGGCCCGCCGCCCATCGTCCGTCAGGTCCAGGCGGACTACCTCCTGCCAATAGGCGGTGAAGGGCAATTCCAGACGTTCCTCGCGGCCCGTAAAGGTCCGGTCCAGGGTGGCGCGATAGGCGTCCTCATCGGCGCGGAGGATGGCCCGGTCCTGGGCGGCCAGCAGGTTCAAAATTCCGGCCCGCGCCTGCAGGGAGGGACGGACCGGCTCTCCGTCGGCGTCCAGGGCTGCCTCCACATCGTCCAGCAGGGCCGCTGCGCCCTCCGGGTCACCGCCGTACATTCGCCTCTGGGCGGCGATGAGGGCCGTTTCCAAGATGATGTTGCGCGGCTCGTTCACCCGCCCGATGAACAGCTTGAGGGTGTCGCTCATCCACTCCGGCGGCGGGGTGGAGGGCAACACACGGGCGTCGGGGTCCAGCTCGGTCTCGTAGCGGCGCATCAGGTCAAAGGAGCGGACCTTGAGCCACCAGGTCTCGGCCTGTTCCGGCGTGGGGTCCACGGTGGCGAGGTGGTCCAACCATTCGGCATCTAGCTCCGCGTAACCGCGTCCGTACAGCCGCTCGACCAGGGCGTTGTCATGCACCGGATCGTGGTTCGCCAGGCCGTACAGCTCCTTGAAGCGATCCAGGCCGCCTTGTTCCACCAGAAACTTGACGAAGGACGCGCTTTCCAGGTAGGCGGTTTCGTGTTGGAATTCGTAAAAGGAACCGGTACGCAGGTCGTGCAAGGGGATGTAGCGGTCGGAGGAAGCGATGACCGCCGCCCATTCGTCAATCGGTTCTTGCCGATAGTGCCCGCCGCTGGCCCAGACGGCCAGCCCTTCTACCAGTACGCCGTCCGGTCCTCCTTCCTCCTTCGGTTGGAGCAGATCCTGGGCCAGGGCATGGGTCCCCTCGTGGGTAAAGTAGGTCCAGGTTTCAATGGCGGTATAGTTGCGGTCCAGGTAGGAGATGAGTTGCACCTTGTCGCCGTAAGCCGCGCCCCCTTGCCAAAAGACGCGGGGCACGAAGTAGATGTCCATTTGGCCGCCGAACTCCATTTCCAAAACGGCGGTGATGCGCTGCAGGGAAGCTTCGGCCACCCGACCCAGTTGGAAGCGGTCCCGCTCGGCGGCGGTGGCAGGCATATAGTGGAAGCGAAAGTGGCGCGTTTCCGAAAGCGACCAGGTGAAGGTGGGGGGTGGCTGCGGGGGCGGTGGCGGGACGACCAGGGCTTGCAGGCCCGGCCCCAAGAGGGCGGTCCCGCCGGCCCGTGCCGTATCGCCCGCCGAATCGCGCACCAGCCACCAATAGTCCAATTCGGCGGTTGTGGTGAGGGCACGGGTCAACCCTTCCACACGGGCATCCAACCTGTAGCTCAGGGTCACGTCGGGGGGGAGCGGCCCTACGATGCGCCGGGGGGTGTGCCCCGTCTCGGTGTCGTACCACAACAACGCCTCTTGCAGAGTGCGGTCCGGCGGGAGCCGGACGACCAGGTGAAAGGTAACGGCCCCGGCCTCGTCGTCTACCGTCGCCCCTACGCGACGGATGACCGGCACGGTCGGAGGGGTGGGGGTCGGCCTGTTGGACAGAGCGGAGGGGACGCCGGGCCGAAAGGCCCGTCCCAGGGCCAACAGTCCTGCACACAGCAAGACCACCACCAGGGCCGTCGCGGCCAGGAGATCGTATCGCTTGCGGTTCATGGGGGTTCCCCACTTCCGTTCGGTTCGCTCATCGGTATCCGGTCCGGCGGCCCATTGTAAATCAAACGTCCTTTCCGGTCAACAATGGGGCTTGGTGCCGGCCACAGGCCGAGGGAGGGATCGGGCTTCTCCTCCGGGCTTGTGGTCGGGTGATCAGCGGCCTGCAGGTGTGGCGTCAGGGGCGCGAATCAATCCTCGGTTCCGCGCACGGGGCGGCGGAGCTTTTTGATCTCGCCGCGCCGTCGTTTGGCCCGTAGCCGCCGCTCTCCGGCTGCAGCGGAGGGCCGGGTGGGCCTGCGCCGCTTGCGTTGTTTTAGGGCGGCCTGCATCAGTCGCCGGAAGCGGGCGATGACCTCCTCCCGGTTGCGCCGCCGGCTCCGCTCCGACCGGGCGACCAGGTGCAGCACCCCTGCGCCGTCCACGTACCCTTTTAGCCGCCGCAGCACCTGCGCCCGTTGGGATTCGCTCAGGCTGGGTGAATGGGCCACGTCAAAGAGCAATTCCACCCGCGTGGACGTTTTCTGGGCGTGCTGGCCTCCCGGCCCGCTGCTCCGCGAAAAGCGAAAGCGCAGTTCGGACCGGGGGATGGAGACCTGATCGTTGATGAACAACGGTTCGTCGTCCATATTCTTGGATCGCCGGGTGGCTACGGACCACGGGGGGCAACGCGGATGGTTTGCTCCTGCCGGTAGGTGACCAAGCCGGGCGCAGCCCCCCGGATACGCCGCACGTAGCGGCGGCGGGTGTAATCCACTTCCACCTGGGCTTCGTCGCGCCGCCGGGAAAAGTAGGCAGCCAGTTCGGCGGCGCGACGGATGGTGTCCGGCGGCAGCTCATCGCGCCCCCCACCGCGGACGATGACGTGGGCACCGGGCACACCCCGTGCATGGAACCACCAGTCATCCCCTTTGGCCAAACGGAAGGTGACGGTATCGTTCTGACGGCTGTTGCGCCCGATCAGGATGGGCAGGCCGTCGGGGGAGGTAAGGCGCAGGGGTTGGCCGCTCCCGGCGGAAGGCCCTTTGCGCCGGGGCGGTTTGATGAACCCCGCTTCGGCCAGCATGGTCCGCACGCGATCAATCTCCGAACGGTCGACGGCCAACGCCAGATCGGTTTCCAGCTGTTCCAGGTCGCGCAGGGCCAGGTCCACCTCCTCCAAACGGGCCGGTCCTTCTTCGGCGGCCCGCTTGGCCTTGCGGTAACGGGCGAAATAGCCCTGGGCGTTCTCCACCGCCGACTTGGCCGGGTCCAGGGGAATGACCTCTTCTCCTGCATCCGTTTCGGCCCGCAGCTCCCGCCGACCGGGGGTGATGGTATGGGCGTAGGCCAGGATGCTTTCCCCCCAACGCCGCCATTGCTCCGCTTGGGCCGCCTCCCGCAGGGTGCGTTCCAGGGCGGCGCGGCGACGCTCCAAGCGGGCGCGGGCGGTGTCAATCTCCGCCCGGACGGAGCGGCGGGCGGCGGCGTAAGGGTCGGCGTCGGCGACGGCGGCGGTGTAGGCGGCGATGGCCCGGCTCATGGAAGGCATGGGCTGCCATCGGTCGCGGTGGGTGAGGGGATAAGGGGCATAGGCCACCGGACGCCCTTCCTCCAGGGCCAGGGAAGGTTGCCATTGGCCGTCGCGCAGGGGAGCCAGCAGCCCGGCGATGGTTTCCAGCAGGGGCGTCAGCCGCTCCACCTGGGCGACGGCGGCCTGGGGATGGCCCAGGGCGCGGAAGGCGATCTCACGGGCCAGGAGGGGACTCATTCCCCGCAGGCCGCCGACCAATACCCGCCACAGGGGGGCCTCCGGCTCGGCGGCGGTCAAGATCTGGCGTAGGCGGTATTCGGTCAGTTCGGAGGGCGGGAGTTTGGATTGGGGCGGGGGCGGGGTGTAAGGGCGGCCCGGCAGGATGGGGCGGCGGCTGAGGTGTGGCCCCACCCGTTTGACGGCGTCGAGGACGCGCCCGGTGGCGTCAACCAAGATGATGTTGGAGTGGCGGCCCATCACCTCTACGACCAGGGTGCTGCAACCCCATTGGGGATGGTCCAGCTCCAGGCGCAGGATGCGCTCAAAGGGGGGCTGCTCAACGGTGGACAGGATGGCCCCCCGGCCATATTTGCGCAGCAGTTGGAGCAGGCCGGTGGTCTTTTCCACGCCCCGGCGCAGTTTCTCCGGAGCCAGGTGGATGCGGCCTTGCTCGGCGTGGGCCGAGGCCAGCAGGTAGTGGCGTTGGCGGTGGGCATAGATCTCCAGGCCGATGGAGAGGCTGTCGGGCAGGAGCACCCGCTGCACCCGCCCGCCGAGGATCGTCTCGCGCAGCTCGGCGGCGATGCAGGCGGCGGTCAGGGCATCAAAGAACATGAAGGTTGCTCATCAAATCCAGAGATCGCAGAGAACAGGGTCGGTCGTGCAAGCCTTTTACCAATCCAGGTTTAGGGCACGGATAAACGCATCCAGATCGTCGCCGCCGTGGACGCGGACGCGCCGCAGCTCAAAGAGGCCGTCGGCGGTGTGGGTCGCGCCCTGGGCGGTGAGTACCCCACCCCAGAAATGGGCCGAACGTAGAACATCAATCACGAACTGATCGTAGCGGCCCATGGGGTAAGCGAAAAAGCGACAGGTTTCCCCGGTGCGGGCTTCAATGGCCTCTTTGGGAGCCAGGATCTGAAAGACGACGAAATCAAATCCCCGGTTGCGCATATCGGGATGGTTGTAGCTATGCGGCTCAAACTTCATCCCGGCGGCGTGCATCTCCTCCACTTCTGCCCAGGAAAGGAAATCGGGGTCGTTATTGTCAATGGGTTCGGAGATGAGGAAGAATGTGCCGGTAAAGCCGTAGCGTTTGAGCAAGGGGAAGGCGTGGGTGTAGGCATCCCGATAGCCGTCGTCAAAGGTGAGGATGATGGGCTTGGGCGGCAGCGGCTTGCCCACCGTCAGGTAGAGGGCCAGGTCGTTCAGGGTGATGCTTTCGTACCCCTCGTGTCGCAGGTAGCGGAGTTGCTCTTCAAAGCGGGCCGGAGGCACGGAAAGGTCGTAGCGCAGTGCGTCGGCGTCGGGCGGTGGGTCGGCGATGTGATGGTACATCAGGATCGGAACCCGCGCCTCTCGGTAGATGCCGTCGGGCGTGGGCAGCAAGGGGGTCGGCGTGGCCGTGGGGCTGGGGGTCCGGGTAGGGGTGGGCGTGCGGGTAGGGAGGGGGGTGAAGGTGGGAACCAGGGTCGGCGTGGCCGTGGGGGTGTCGGTGGCCGTAGGAGTAGGTGTGCGGGTGGGAGTGGGAGTCGGCGTCGGGGTAAAGGTCGGCGTGGGGGTAGCGGTTTCGGTTCCCAGGGCGTGGGCGATGCTGTATTGCCACGATTCGGAGGGTAATCGTTCGGCAGGCGGTGTCGGCAACTCCCGGTAAGCCGCGCTGAGCAACAGTACCATCAACGGCAGAGCGATCACCGCTCCCCAGGTTTTCCACCGCCGTTTCAACGTGCGCCGCACCGTTCCTCCTCACCCAGAATGTGCGGGGTAAAGATACCCCAAGAGGGAGGATGTGTCAAATGCCCGCCCAGGGTGTGCCGGGCGACCGCAAAAGTGCGGTAACGACTTGGCCCGTTTCCCCTTTGACAAAGGCGGATCGCTGTGCTATACTGCCCTTGCTTTTTCGGATGGCAGGAGGCGTTGAGCGCGGCGTCGTTTCACGGACGAAACCGCCCGGAAGAAACAGGAATTAATCAGAAGCAACACGCCAGGCTCACCGGCCTGGTCTTTTTTTGACCGATGCAACAATGTATTTACCGATAAAAGGGGGGTTCTATGACTGAACGAAAAATGGTCACCATAGACGGCAACGAAGCGACCGCCTATGTGGCCCACAAGATCAACGAAGTCATTGCCATTTATCCCATTACGCCTTCCAGCCCTATGGGCGAGCACGCCGACGCCTATTCGGCTGCGGGACAAACCAACATCTGGGGGACCGTGCCTCTGGTTGTTGAGATGCAGGCCGAAGGCGGGGCCGCCGGGGCGGTCCACGGCGCGTTGCAGACCGGTGCGTTGACCACCACCTTTACCGCCTCTCAGGGGTTGCTCTTGATGATCCCCAATATGTACAAAATTGCCGGGGAGCTGACCTCCACCGTCTTTCACGTCTCTGCCCGAAGTGTGGCTTGTCAGGCCCTTTCCATCTTTGGGGATCACAGCGACGTGATGGCGACGCGGGCTACCGGCTGGGCGCTTTTGGCCAGCAACTCACCCCAGGAAGCCCACGATTTTGCCCTCATCGCCCAGGCGGCCACCCTGGAAGCCCGCGTGCCCTTTATCCACTTTTTCGATGGCTTTCGCACCAGCCATGAAATCAACAAGGTGGAGCTCCTGACCAAGGAGGACATGCGGGCCATGATCGACGACGACCTGGTGATGGCCCACCGGGCGCGGGGCTTCAACCCCGACCGGCCCTTTATCCGGGGCACGGCCCAGAACCCCGATGTGTTCTTCCAAGCCCGCGAGACGGTCAATCCCTACTACCTCAAAACACCCGACATTGTCCAAAAGGCCATGGACAAGTTCGCCGGGCTGACGGGACGGCAATACCACCTCTTTGACTATGTCGGCGCGCCCGACGCCGAGCGCGTCATCGTCCTCATGGGGTCCGGGGCCGAGGTAGCCCACGACACGGTCGAATACCTGGTCGAACGGGGAGAAAAGGTGGGCGTCCTCAAGGTGCGCCTCTACCGGCCTTTCAGTGTCAAACATTTCGTCGCCGCCCTGCCGGAGACGGTCAAGATCATCGCCGCCCTGGACCGGACCAAAGAGCCGGGCAGCGCGGGCGAGCCGCTCTACCTGGATTGCGTGACGGCCATGACCGAAGCGGGACGCGACATCCGCGTCATCGGCGGGCGCTACGGCCTGAGCAGCAAAGAGTTCACCCCGGCCATGGTCAAGGGTCTCTTTGACGAGATGAAAAAGGAGCAGCCCAAGAACCACTTTACCGTCGGCATCTATGACGATGTGACCAAGACCAGCATTGAATATGATCCGACCTTCAACATAGAGAGCGACGATGTGGTGCGGGCCATGTTCTACGGCCTGGGGTCCGATGGGACGGTCAGCGCGAACAAGAACAGCATCAAGATCATCGGCGAGGGCACGGACAATTATGCCCAGGGCTACTTCCAGTACGACTCGAAGAAGGCCGGAGCCGTGACCGTCTCCCACCTGCGCTTTGGCCCTCGCCCCATCCGCCAGACCTGCCTCATCAGCTCGGCCAATTTCATCGCCTGCCACCAGTTCGTCTTTTTGGAAAAGTTTGACATATTGGAACATGCGGCCCCCGGCGCGACCTTTTTGCTCAACGCGCCCTACGGCCCCAACGAGGTCTGGGATAAACTCCCGCGCAAGGTCCAGCAACAGATCATTGACAAAAACCTGAAGTTCTACGTCATTGATGCTTACCGCGTCGCCAAAGAAGTGGGCTTGGGGGTGCGGATCAATACCATCATGCAGACCTGCTTCTTTGGCATTTCGGGCGTGCTGCCCCGCGAAGAGGCCATTGCCGCCATCAAGAAGGCCATCGAAAAGACCTACGGCAAGCGCGGTGAAGCGGTGGTCAAACAGAATTTTGCCGCCGTGGATGCGGCGCTGGCCAACCTGTACCGCGTTGAGGTGATGGATCACCCGACCAGCAATATTGAGATGCCGCCCGTCGTCCCCCCCGAAGCACCCGAATTTGTGCAAAAGGTGACGGCTACCATCATGGCCCGCAAGGGCGATTCACTGCCGGTCTCCATGCTGCCCGACGACGGGACCTATCCTTCCGGCACGACCCAGTGGGAAAAGCGCAACATCGCCCTGGAGATCCCCGTTTGGGAACCGGACATCTGCATCCAGTGCGCCAAGTGCACCATTGCTTGCCCCCACGCCGCCATCCGCTTCAAAATCTATGACGAGGCGCTGCTGGCCGATGCCCCGCCGACCTTCAAATCGGCCAAAGCGCGGGGCAAGGAGTACAAGGGCATGGTCGCTACCATCCAGGTTGCGCCGGAGGATTGCACCGGGTGTGGCCTCTGTATTGAGGTCTGTCCGGTCAAGGACAAGACCCAACCCAAGCGCAAGGCGATCAACATGGCTCCCCAGATCCCCTTGCGCGAGACGGAGCGGGAAAACTACAAGTTCTTCTTGGCCCTCCCCGAATTTGACCGCACAAAGGTCAAGGTGGATACGGTCAAGGGTTCGCAGCTGCTGCGTCCCCTGTTTGAGTATTCGGGGGCGTGCGCCGGGTGTGGCGAGACGCCCTATATCAAGCTGATCACCCAGCTGTTCGGCGACCGAATGCTCATTGCCAACGCCACCGGCTGTTCGTCCATCTATGGCGGCAACCTGCCTACCACACCCTACACCTTCAACGAGGACGGACGCGGCCCTACCTGGTCCAACAGCCTCTTTGAGGATAACGCCGAATTCGGCTTTGGCTTCCGCTTGACGCTGGACAAGCAGACGGAGCAAGCCCGCGAGTTGGTAAACCGCCTGCGCGACATCATCGGCGATACCCTGGCCGATGACATCCTCGGCGCCCGCCAGGTGACGGAAGCCGACATTGCCGCTCAGCGGGAGAGGGTGGCAGCCCTGAAGGAGAAGCTGACCGCCGTCGAACAGCCCACACCGGAGATTCAGAACTTGCTGAGCATCGCCGATGTGTTGGTCAAGCGGTCGGTTTGGATCGTGGGCGGCGACGGCTGGGCCTATGACATCGGCTACGGCGGCTTGGACCATGTGCTGGCTTCGGGCCGCAACGTCAACGTCTTGGTCCTGGATACCCAGGTCTATTCCAACACCGGCGGTCAAATGTCCAAAGCGACGCCCCGCGCCGCCGTGGCCAAGTTTGCCGCCGCGGGCAAGCCTCTACCCAAAAAAGACTTGGGCATGATCTATATGACCTACGGCAATGTCTATGTGGCCCAGGTAGCCATGGGAGCCAACGACCGCCAGACGGTGCGGGCCATGGTCGAGGCCGAAAGCTACGACGGTCCCAGCCTGATCATTGCCTATAGCCACTGCATTGCCCACGGGATCAACATGACCAAAGGCTTTGAACACCAGAAACTGGCCGTCGATTCCGGGGCCTGGATCCTCTACCGCTACGATCCACGCCGCGCCGAGCAGGGCCTCAACCCCCTACAACTTGACTCCAAAGCACCCAAGATTCCGGTCAAAGACTATGCCTACACCGAAACCCGTTTCAAGATGCTGGCCCAATCCCACCCCGAAGAAGCCGCCCGCCTACTGGACTTGATGCAGAAAGACGTGGATACCCGCTGGCGGATGTATCAGCAGTGGGCATCGATGGAGTGGTAGGAGGAGGAAAATCGGCGAAGAGCAGATTGAGCTCGTAGCGGGGGGCCGGAGCACTTTTGATGCTCTGGATCGCCGTTGATGCCGGATGGCGACGGTGATGACGGCCCGGTGGGCACAATGCACCCACCGGGCCGTTTTGCGCAAGAGATCTAACTTTAGGGATTTCCTGGAGCACCAATGGGGGCACATCTACTCACTTGAGCAAATGTAGCCCCCACCACGCTCACGTTTCTACATGGATCAGAAGATCCGGCCATCCTTCGCCCGCATGAACAGGACCGGCGTGGCGAATTCGCGGGCTTCTCAGTTTCCTGTTCATGACAAGAACCGCTGAATCTGATCGAGAATCGCAAAGATCAAAATGCCTTCATTGCCACTAAATTTGCTCGATACAGAAGGCACAGGTTTGCCGCTGTGGTGCAAAGCCACCACTTGCCACTTGTCGTTGAAAACGGGGGAACCAGATGATCCCCCCAGAGTGTTCGTCAAATATTGTACACGGCCACGTTCCGGCGAAACATGCGTTACCTGATTTTCCTGTAGCACCACCTTTTGGGGTTCGCCATTGGGATGCTGAATGATATACACGCGGTCCCCTTCAGCTACAGATACATCACGCTCTAGTTCCAAGTACTCGGCCTCGAATTCTCCCTTCAATGCTTCATCAACTTTTAGCACGGCATAGTCTAACTCGTTCACAGGACTGAACGCTAAGCGGCTTGCGATAGGATATGCTTGTCCTCTCAAAATCTGCCCCTCTGCATCTCGCCGGTATCCAAAGCGCACCTGATAGCCGGTTCCCCCGCCGGGGACAACGTGATAATTGGTCAAAACCAGACCAGGCCCGATCAAAAAGCCAGTGCCTAGCGCTTTGCCTTCCTTACTTTCGATCAGACACACGGACCGGGCACATCTGGCACCTTGCTCAAGAAACACAACATCCAGGAACGGCGCACGGGGGCTCCAGATCCTTTCAAGGGCCGAGGTGTCGGCGGGACCACGCCAATGAAAATCCGGGGATTCTCTCCATCCCCAATCAGCACCGTCAGAAGCCAATACAAGCAAGTCATATTCCCGACGGAGCCGCTTCAAATAGACTTTGTCCGTAACGAGTGAATAGCGATCGATCAAATAGGCCAAAAAGAGTTTTCCTTCAACATCTGACGAATGTTGGAGCAAAAAATCAGCTAACGCTCCAAGAGCAAAGTAGTTAGACCGACTCTGAAGACGCCCCAGTTTCTCAAGACCAGCAACCACATTTTGGGCATCCACACCTGGTATCCCCGTCAGTTGCTGATTCTGGATCCATCTGTCCGGAATATTTGCACCACGAAGTACACTTTTTTCTCCTCCAATACCCCCTTCGGCCCAGGCAGGGTAGCGTTCAAGTTCCTGCACCAGCCGTTGGCGATCCTGAGGCGAAAGGCCTCTGTTTCCGCGCCCTGGCCCAAGAACAGTATAAGCATGACCATTCGGGCTACGGTTAGACGACTTCTGGTCAATGGAAGGGTTGTCCAGACCAATACTAATGGATCGCTCCTTCCGTGAGCCAAATTCCGTGTGAGTACCTCTTCCTTTTGAGGATCGAGTCCTTTCCAGCTCTTGGGTCAGGATCTGCTTAAATCTTCGCCGGGATTTCAGGCCTTTCTCGAATGGTCGAACAGCATAGACGATAAGAGACGAATCTCTCAGGTTAAATGGAACCACCTCATCTTGGGCAAGCAAGATGACACTTTTGCCCAAACCGTGCCCCATCCCCGTCAGATAGAAAACTTCCGGATCTCCGCTACTTAAATCTGAGACAACAATGCACGCCCGATTCAACCGTTCCCAGATCTCATCCAAGATCTGCGTGGTGCTGTATATACTTTGCACGTTTTCACAGTACATCCCCACATCTTCTGCGACGTTCTTGACGATGTCCTCAAACGCTTCTTGAGCGATGGAGTCATTAAAAGGTACCAGTGCCAAGCATAAGCGATGATCGACGTCAGCACTAATTGGAGAGAATATCCTTTGAGAGCCAGAATCGGCATCCTGCAAGGCATCAATAGCGGCAGCAATATCCTTTTTGAGATTGTCCCCTCCTCTCAGACTATCTTCATACTCGAAACACCTGAACATCTGCAACTTGGGGGGGACATCTTCCAGAGACTGCGTCAGCAAAATAACCGCTTTTCCTACAGCATGAGCCATGCCAACTTCATAGAACACATTCAAATTTTTGCCACTCAAGTCTGCGATCACGAACTCTGCCCGCTGAATATCGTTTTTTATCTCCTCGACGATCCGCGATGGATACTTGGATTCATCAACGCGCTTACAAATAAAGCCCTTGGATTCCACAACTTCTTTGATCACACGCTTATAAATGTTCCTATACCTATCCGCAAAAGGCATTGCTACGAAAACGAATCTCCTCTCTGCCGCATCGCGTATAACCTTACGGAAATTCTCAACGAAATCGCCACCATCGCTCCGCACTTTCTCAATGTAGTCGTATGCACCAGATTTGAAGGCATTCCTCGCCTTCTCTCCTGTGGAATATCCTGTTACGATAACAGATTTCGTGCCCTTTTTTCGAAGGTGTTCAAGTAAGCTCAATCCAGCCTCATTTGCTTCATCTCTCTCATCCAACCGAATATCCACCACCGCCACTCGGAAAGGGGGATCGCGCTTCTCCAACGCTTCGAGGGCTTCCTCATAGCTCCCCACGCTGACAACCTCGTATTCGTCTTCCAACAAATCAGAGAACAGACTCCGCCAATTGGGCTGATCATCTACAACGAGTACGGCAGGTTTATCCTCCATCCATCAACCTCCATAGCGTTTCAGCTTGCCCATGCTGCACGAACGACTTGGGCTTTTTTCCGCCGCCTTAGCGGAAGCAACCACCTCTTGGACCTTGCGGTATCGGGCCGGGCCTCTTGGGATTCATCCCGCGCAGGTTCGGCGATCTCCGGCATTGCATTGTCCGAGGGAGGCATGGCCTCACATGACTCCTCGATGGCATCACGTACAGTTTTTCGAAAGCCGACCGGATCGAACCCTTTGCCGCTTTCCGGATATTTTTCAATATAGTCGAACACCCCCAATTCCCGGAACGCTATCCGAGTGGTTCGCAGGGTAGGATACCCCGTCACCACAATTGTCTTTGGCGCTCCACGTTCCGCATTGATCCGCTCAATCAGGCGCAAACCATCCTCATTGCCCGAATCCTTGTCATCCAACCGAATATCCACCACCGCTACCCGGAAAGGAGGGTCTCGCTCCAATGCTCTGAGGGCCTCTTCGTAGCTCCCCACGCCGACAACCTCATACTCATCCTCCAGAAGGTCGGAGAATAACGACCGCCAGTTGGGTTGGTCGTCTACAATCAGCACCGCAGGTTTTCCCTCAGCCATTTTGCCCCCCTTCGCTTGATGATGCATCGGCGGACAGCGGAATCTTGATGGTGAATGTGGTTCCCCTCCCTACCACACTGTCCACCTCAATATCTCCCCCCAATTCTTTGACGAACATCCGATCCCGCCATAGCCCAAAGCCCAGTCCCTTTTCCTTTGTGGTGAAAAAGAGATCGAAAATTTTGGGCAGGTCGGCGGGGGGGATCCCCTTGCCCGTATCGGCAATGCCGATCTCGAGGCAAGATTTCCCCTTCATAGTTCCCAGGCGCGTGGACAGAGTCAACACCCCTTCCCCCGCTATGGCCTCCACACCGTTTCGGATGATGCTGACCAGGGTATCCAGCAATCTGTTGCGTTCCGCATAGAGCCGGGGTAGCCCGTCGGTCAATTCCCATTCCACCCGGATGCGGCCTTCCATATCCGGTTTGGAATTTTTGACCCGGCCCAGGGCAATGTCCAACAATTCGTTCACATCCACAGGCTCGGCGGCCCGCTTTTCGGTGCTCTCTTTGATCTCGCGGGCTGCCTCGAGGAGCAGTTTGGCATCCTCCGCGATACTGTCCAACTGCTTTTGGACGCCCGCCGGGTCGTTCGCCGCCAGTTTTTCCTTGGCCATCCTTACCCGCACCGGGATCGTCCCGGCCAGGTTGTTCATGCGGTGGGCGAACTCGGCGGCGACATTGCTCATCAGAGCCAGTTTTTCGGCGGCATCGGCCCGTTCCCGCTCCAGCTCCCAGGCTTTGGTGCGTTTCTCGACCTCCTGTTCCATGTTGGCGTACAGCCGCGCATTCTCCAACGCTACCGCCGCCTGGTCGGCCATCGTTTGCAACAACCGCGCATCCTCCGGCCCGTACAGGTTTTCCACTTCGTCATTCTGCAAGGCGATGACGCCCAGCACCCGTTCCCCCACGGTCAGCGGCACGCCCAGCCAGGATTTGGGCAGCGGTTCGATCGCCGGTTTCAATCCCCGTTCATCGTACCAGGCCTGCACATCGGAAGGGGAAAGCGGCTTCCTGCTGCGGAGCACCGCTTCGGTCAGGCCGCCCTGGGTTTCGTCGTCAATATCCACCCGGCGGGAAGGCCAGGACTGCTTTTTCCCATCCATGTAGGCCAGCGGGAAGCTCAACTCCTGTTTATCGGCGTCATATAGGGCTACGTACATATCGCGGGTGTCCAGCAACGGCAAAGATTGCGTCGGATCGTCTCCCCAGCGATAGATGGGCCGTCCGGCCTGCTCATAAATGGTCTGCAAAATCTCCTCCGGCCCCCGGCGGATGTTGCGGGTGAGGATGCGCCCCACCTCGTTGACCGCCTCCTGGCTTTCGACCAGGCGGCTGTTGCGGATGGCCGTGGCCGCCTGGCCGGCCATCATTGCCAGGAGTTCCTCATCGTCGGGGCTGTATAGGTCCTCGATCTCGTCGTTTTGGACGGCGACGACCCCCAACACCCGGCCGCCCGCCTTTAGGGGAACGCCCAACCATGACTTGGGATAGGGAGGGATGGGTGGGGCCAGCCCCCGCTCCTCATACCAACGCACAAAGTTCGGGACACGGACGGCCTGCCCCCGGCGGAGCACCTCCTCGGTCAGGCCGCCGCCCACGATCCGTCCCCTTTCATCCACCTCCACCGTGCGCGAGGGCCAATACCGACGTTCTCCATCTTGCCAAGCTGCCGGAAAGCCCAACATCTGTCGCCCGGCATCGTACAAGGCCACGTACATATCGCGGGCATCCATCAGTTCGCCGGCCTGCTCATGGATCAGATCCAGGATCTCGCCCATATCCCGCCCAACGCCGGCGGATAGCGTTTGCCCCACCATATTCACCGTGCGGAACCGTTCGATCAGGTAGGTGCTGGTCAGGGTGGCGGAGGCCCGCTTGACCAACGTGCCAAGCCAGGTCCGGGTATCTTCGTCAAAGGCGTTTTCCCTTTTTGATTCCAGGACGAGGACGGCGGCCCCGCGCCCTCTGACGACAAAGGGTATCCCCAGCCAGGAGCGTGGCAGCGGCTCCGGATACGGGTAATCCAGCCCTTGATCGCTCAGCCATCTCTCAAAGTCGTCTGCAACGTACCGAGAGCCGCGTTCGGCGTCGGCCAGGAGCCAATCGGGCAACAGTCGGTCAGGCTGATAGGGCCGGGGCTTCCAGGAATCGGAGCGGACGTTGCGAAGCTCTGGGGGGAATCCGCTTTCCGTGCGGCCTGCCACAAGGAACTCCAAACGGACCGTTCTCGGGTCGTAGAGGGCCACATAGATACGGTCGGCCCGGTCCACCAGGCGTTTGACCTGACGGTAGACCGCGTCAAAAATCTTGCGCTCTTTGTCACTTGCCATCGGGTTTACCTCCCAGCCCTTGCGTTAGGGCAACGATTGCTGCCATTGGCGATATGCCTGCCGGTACGCTGCCAGATCTAAGTGAAGCCTTTTCTGGGCAGAGACCTTTTCGAGCAAAGCCAATGGAAAGCCACGACGTTTGACCATGTCGAGAGCTTCCGGTCCGTCCAGAACCCCCCTCTGCGCCGCCAACCGATCCAGCCGCCGGTAACCGGCAGCCAGGGTCCGCTCGAACCGTTGCCTTTCCAGGTCAAAATACTCCAACAGACGCTCCCGCCCTCCCGCCAGGTGAGGGTATTGATCGCAATATAGGCGCAGCGTGGCATCTACCAGCCGTGGGATAAACTCCTCCCCGGCGATCTCCAACACCCGTTGTTGGGTCAACACTCCCCGAATGAGCAACCGCATGATCCGCGCCCGCCCGCCCTTTTTCCTGCGGTCACGGGGGCGGGGGGAAGGAGCGCCGTCGGCCACCAAAAAGAGCAACGCGTGGATATGATCGGCGATGATCCGTTCGCCGGTCTTGCCAACGCCGTCGGGCAAGGCCGTGTCCCTCCGCTGCGCTCCGATCCAGCGTACCAGAGCAGCCAGGTTGCCCAGGTCGAACACAGAATCTTTGCCCTGGGCGGCCAGGGCCACCCGCTCCACGCCGATCACCGTTTCGTCAAAGGGGATAGGCAGCGGTACGAGATCGCCCGCTGCGTCAATCTGCCAATGGATGAAAAGGACGTTGGCGATCTCGATGAACCTCCCGCAGCGGCAACCGGGTCGGCAATGCGGCCCGCAGCTCCACCGCACCCCGCGGTCAAAAAACAG
The DNA here is from genome assembly GCA_964593865.1 of uncultured Anaerolineaceae bacterium. GTDB lineage: Bacteria > Chloroflexota > Anaerolineae > JAAYZQ01 > JAAYZQ01 > CAZQKE01. Next base: position 32,646 of record CAZQKE010000107.1, read on the forward strand.
TTCGGTGGTCGGCGCACACTTGCGGAACCTCCTCCGGCCCTCCAACCCGTCTCCCTGCTTCCACAATCCCATCTCCGCTCCCACGCCGATCAGATGATCGGCGGCCAGGCCGATCTCCCGCCAGGCTCTGGCCGTTTCCTCATCCGCCGGGAAGGGATGGCCTTCCAACCCGCCGCCGACCAGATAGGTTGCCCACAGCCGTTCCCGATCCAGGCCCACATCCTCGGTCAGGAATTCCCAGATTCGCCCCAAAGTTTCCCGTCGGTCCACCCGGCCAAAGGCAAAGGCTCCGCCCATGGTGAACAGGCTCAGATGCACCGGGCTACGGCCCACCTTTTCCAGATCGAAATGGCGGAAACAGGGTTGCAAGAGCACATACCGCTCGCCTTCGTGGTCGCGGCCCTGTTCGATCTCGGCCTCGATTTGACTCAAACCTGCGCTGCCCACAAAGGTCATCGGTATAGCCGGGTCCAGAAGCGAACCGCGCGGCAGGAGCCGATGGCCCCGGGCTTGATAAAAGTGGGCAAAGCGCCGCCCTATATCAAAAGGTTCTAATTCCATGTTGTATACATCCTGACCAAGGGTGTTGCGAAAGCACGATGATCATCCTCCCGATTCGATCTCGGCCAAATCACCACCTGCTCGATCTAGAGACTCCAGGAATCTGATTCTGCGCTCCGACACACGTTCCAATCGCCCATAGAGCCGGGCATTCTCTACGGCAATGGCAACCTGCTCCGATAGAGCATTGAGCAACCCCTTTTCCCAATCGGCAAAGGTCCTCACCCGGTTGCCGTTCAGGACCAGCACACCGATTCTTTCCTCTCCCTTTTGGATCGGCCAGGCCAGCATGGACCTGACGCCTCGCTCGACCAGGACTCTGTTGACCCGATCATCCTCCGCCGCATTCTCGATCACAACCGGTTCTCCTGTGGCAAGCACCGTTCGGGTCAAACCGGTCTCCGACGCGAGCCGTGGTTCTGGATGCTCGAAACCTTCAGGGTAGCCATAGCGGCCCGTAATCTGCATGGTCTCTCTGTCAACCAGGTAGATGATCCCCGAATCCATGCCGATCAGGTCCAAAGCCGCCGGTACGACAAAGTCCAAAATGGGTTGGACCTCCCGTTCGGCATTGATCTTTTGGCCGATCTCGTGCAACAGTTTGAGCGCCTTGCTTTCCTTTTTTCGCTCCTCCATAACCTGGGCGTTGTTGATGGCAATAGCCGCCTGGCTGGCCAGAGTAACCAATAACTCTTCATCCCGTCGGCTGAAGGCTCCCTGCCGGGAGCTTTCCACATCGAGTACGCCCAACACCTTCCCTCCGTAAACTATCGGTACACAGAGTTCGGAACGCGTATCGGGGAAGTCCTCTTTGTAATAAGGATCGACGCGGACATCATTCGCCTTCCAAAGACGACCGGTACGCGCGACGAGGCCGACAATCCCCGTATCAAGGGGTACATCTTGCCACTGCGCGCGTGCAAGCCCTTTGGCCGCCTTTATTTCCAGAATATCAGTACTCTTGTTCCAAAGATGAAGCCACCCTCTGGAAAAGCCAATCAGGTCTAGCGCACGCTCCAAGATCAGACCATAAATTAGCTCAGGATTCAAACTGAACTCATTGAGCTGCTCCGCAATCTCTTGCAGGGCCTGCGTTTGTTCCAGTATTCGCGCGTTGCGGATGGCAACGGCTGCTTGAGAAGCGAACAGATCTATCAGATTTTTCGTTTCTTCATCAAACTTGTGCGGCTTCCGGTAGTTGATGAACAGGACGCCGACAGGTTCTCCTTCGGCCTCCAAAACGATCCCGCAGGCGGAGCGGATCCCTTCTTGCTCGACGAATTTTGGACTGCCCTGGGGCAATGTTTTGTAGAATTCGTGTTCGCTCACGTCATCGGCGAAATATGTGCCATATTCGATCAAGTGGTACGGGCCAGAACGGAGCGGGACCTTTCCTCTCAGGCGACTGGAATCAACGAGATCTCCAACGACAACGGGACGACCCACAAACTCTTCGTCGCGACCCCGGTGATAGCGATATAGGACAATGAGATCGGCGCCCAGCAGCGACTGTGCCTTGCTCAAGATCGTTTCCAGCAGGCGAGGCAAGGTTTGCCCCTCTCCCCGATCCGCTTCAACGATCACTTTGGCCGCTTCCTCGGCTTTTTCTCGAATCGCCGCCTTGTCTTGCTCGGAAAAGGTGTGCGGCTTTCTAAAATTGGCATAGAGAACTCCCACATCCTGTCCCTTGTGCCGGAGGGCAACCCCCATAAATGCCCGAACATTTTCACCTTGCAGCGGCTTGTAATCTTCCAGCGGCTTCTCATGGGCAATATTGCCGATCACGACTTCCCCATCCTCGCGAATACGTGCAGCCAAGCCTCTCTCCCGTGGTTTGTCCGCCAAGGTCAGAGGATACCACAATCCGTAGCTGGCTACATTGTCCATATCCCAATACAAATCTTCCCTGCGCAGATCAAAGGGATAGATCACCACGCTGTCGGCCTTTAACCGGTCGCATAAGGAGAGCGCGATCCGGCTCAATTCCGCTTTTGTTTTGGGAAAAACCAAATTGCCGATCCTCGGCCCAACGTCCAACAGGTACTCCATAACCCGGTTGCGCTCCTGGATGCTGGCCACCTGCCGGGCATTGTTGATGGCAATCGCCGCCTGATAAGCAAAGGCATGGATCCGCTCTTTTAACTCGGCGTCCGCTTCAAAGTCCCGTTTCCGGCGATAGCCCACGAACAGAACACCGACCACCTGTCCCTCGATCAACAAGGGGATTCCGGCTAACGAGAGGATCTTTTCCCGGATGACAAAACGATGCTCCGGCCTGCCGTTGCGATCAGTCTCCCACCCGGCGGCCAGAGTAGAATGCTGCTGAGCGTTGGAGGCAAAGATCGGCTCTTTCGACTTGACGACTCTAACAACTACGTCATCGGCAAAGACCTCTTTGGTGACAAATTCCGGGTGCAGTCGCTCGCCCGCCACGATAGGGGGTAGATCAAACCTATCCTGTTCCGGATCGTATCGATACAGGTCGACTGTATCCGCCTCCAGCGCTTCCAGGGCCAGTTCTGCGATCCGGGTCAGCACCTCTTCAAGGGATGCCGAAACGACCGATAGATTCTGTCCTATCTCGTTCAGCCGGCGCAGCATCCTCTGTTGTACTGCGCTTTGCCAGGCGATGCAGATCTGCCCGGCAAAGGCTTCCATCAGGTCCCGTTCTGCTTCGCCGAACTGGGCGGTTTTCCGCCCATAAAAGCTGAGCGACCCAAGCGGCAGCCCACCACGGGTGACCAAAGGTACGGCCATAAACGCCCGCCAGCCGTGTCGTTCGGCGGCGTCCAGATTGTGAAACCGGGGTTCATCAGGGGCTTCCCGTTCGTCAAAGATATCTTTGCGAACGAGGGGCTTCCCCCGCGCCAGGGCCAGGGAAGGGATCGAGGGGTGTTCATCGGCGCGATCCGGGGGGAGATCCGCGATGGGCGTTCCGGCTTTTTCAGGATAGCCTTCCTCAAAATCCCCCCGGTAGGCCCGGACGCGCAGCATCTCGCCCCGTTCCCCTTCGTCCTCGCCCATCGTCCACAGGATCACATCCGCCCCGGTCAGGTCGCGGGCCGCCGCGACCACATACGCGGCCAAAGCGTCAAAATCCCCGCTCAGGGCCAATCGTCCCAGCTCTTGCGAGTGACGGATCACATCGGCCTGCCCGATGGCCACCGCCGCCTGGGAAGCCAGGGAGGAAAGCAAGCCGACATCCTCGCCGCCAAAGGCGCGGGGATAGGAACTTGTGACCGTCATGACGCCGATGCTCTGTTCCCCTCGCCGCAAAGGAACGGCCAGGGCCGATCTGATCTCCAGGCCGGGGATCTCCAATCGTTGATGCTCCTCCTCCGCCACCATCACATCGGGGACGTTGACCGCAACGCCTTTCCTGGCGACGTGACCACAAAGCCTTGCCCCCAGCTCCCACTCCCTACCGACCTGCTCCTCCCCAACACCGATGCTCTTTTTGAGGATCAATTTCCCCTTGTTCACATCAAAGCGGAACACCCAACCCGCCTCGGCCCCTACCAGTTCGATCCCTTTGGACAGGATCTGCTCCAGGATGGTCTCCTCCTCAAAGGTTCCGGCCAGCACCTCGTTCAGCCCCTGGATCGCCTGCAAACGATCTGAAAGCTCGGCATTCCAGGCGGCTTCGGCGGCCTGGCGGGCAAAGGCGGGCAAAATCTCCTGCAACCAATGTTCCGCGTCTTTCCTGGCCAGTTCCCGGCGGCTGTAGCAATCCACCAGGCCGATAACCTGCTTCCGGCGCACCAGAGGGGTGGAGATCAAGGATTTCCATCCCTGCTTTTCGGCATAGTCGCGGGGCGCATAATGCGGAGCCAACCTGGGGCCCGTGACATCGCGCACAAAGATCGGCTTTTTCTCCTGGAAAAGTTTCTGCGTCGCCGGGGCATCCAGCTCCAAAAAGGTTGTGCGCCGATACTCGGCATCCAGGTCCCGGTCCCCATCCCAGGCTGCAATGCGCAGGCGTCGCCCTTTGCGATCCAGCCGCCAGGCGATGCACATATCGGCCCCCAACAGCTGGCGCACCTCATGGGCCATGCGGCGAAAGATGGCTTCCTGTTCGACCAGGGCGCGGACAATGTTCTCCATCTCGGTCAGGTTCAAGGGCCGGCCCAGGTAGCGATAAGCCCCCTCCGCCAGAGCCTGCACCCCCCGCTCCGGGTCCAGGCCGGTAAAAGCAATGACCGGCAGGTAGGGATAGCGATCTTGGATTGCCCTGAGGACCTCCTGCCCGGGCATTTTACCCGGTTGGAGGACATAGTCCAACAAAACGGCGGTGTAACTCGACCAGGCCGATTCCAGGTGATCCAGGGCCTCCTCGCCGGTGGCGAACGCCGTCACTTCAAATTCGGCAACCTCCCGCAGGTACTCGCACAGGGACTCGCGGCTTTCCTCATCGTCATCGATCAACAAGAGCCGGATTCCATCATGCGCCATTGCGTTCCTCCTGTCGCGCGGACGACGGCAGTTCGACGGCAAAGGCAGCGCCGATGAAGCGCAGGCTGCCCACCAGCCGCAGCCGTCCGTGCATCATTTCGGTCAGGTTGCGGCTGATGAACATCTCCCAACCGTGACCTTCCTTGCGACTCGTCGTATCCAGGCGAAAGATCCGCTCCCGATCCGGATAGCGGACGCCGGGGCCGGTATCTATGACCAGAATCTGGACCGGACAATCGGGGTCCGTTTCTACACAGCGCGTCTGGATGATGATCTGCCCCCCTTGCAAGAGGACATGGTCGTCCCGACGTTTTTTCGGTAGTTCTGCCATCATCTTTTTCTGGCGGGCGATCTGTTGGATGGCGTTCAACATCAGGTTCAACAAGACCTGTTCCAAACGCGAGGCGATGGCCCGGACGGGAGGAACCTCCCCCGCTTCGACATGGATGACGACCCCTTCTTCCTCCGCCATTTTGCCCATCTGCAGCCGCACCCGCTCCACTACATCGTTCACGTCCACATCCTGCCAGCGGGCACGGGCGATTTTGAGATAGGCATCCACCAATTTGCCCATTTCCCGTTGGCTCTTTTGCAAACGCTCCGTGATCTCCTGGAGCTTGCGCAAGCCCTCCTCGCGCTCCGGGGATCGCAGCGGCTTCCGCGCTTTCTTCAAAGCAACGGGGAGCCTTTCAATCTGGGCGTTGAGGGCGTCCATCTGGACGCCCAGTTCGTGCATCAAGCTGTCGATCAGCACACCACGGGCGTACCGGGCTTCGTAGCGCTGCATGAATTCAAAAAAGATCGCCCGTTCCAACGCCACTTGCAGGAAACGGACCGCCAACCGGGCATTGCTCAGGTCTTCCACCTCCAGGCGGGGGCGGTTTTCATCGAACAGGAAAAGGGCGTAACGGGCCTCCACATCGGGAATGATCAAGGGCAGGCCCAGGCAGGAGCGGAAAGGGAGCACCCTGTAAAGCCGCCTGAAGCGTGGGTGGCGGCGGCGCACGAGCGTATCGGTCTCGTAGTAGGGTTCCTCGTCCTCGGCGACGTTCTGCACCGGGCTGTAATACAGCCTATCCAGGAGATATTTTTGGGCATTGACCGACAGGAGCGGGTCCTGGGCCACAATGGAGACCTCCCGGCTTTCAGAATCCACCTGAAACACAAAGGCGTGAGAAACCCGCGTCTGCCGCCGCAAGGAACGGAGCATCGGCCGGAGCGTCTCTTCCAGGGACCGCCGGGCGAACGCCTCCATGCCCAAGTGGCGGACAAAGGCATCGGTGCTCAGGGGCGGCCGCCCCTCGCTCGCTCCCGAGTCCGGCTTCACCTCCCCTTGCTGCAACTGCTTGATGAATTGTACAATGGAGCGAAAATCTTGATCCTTCAAGACAAAAAGGCACTTGCCGGGCAATCGGGTGTCGGCCTGGGGCGCGCGGCTCACAAAGACCACAAGCAGCAACGCTTGGGCAGCCTGAAGTTTTTCGGCGATCTCGACCGGGTCCTCTCCCCCCAAATTGACATCTATCAACGCCAGGTCGTATTCGACGCCGCTGTTCAATTGCTCCAGCGCATCCCGTCCCGAGGCCACGGCATCCACCTCGACGGCAAAGGCTTGCTCGATGCGCTTGCGCAATCGCCACCGGTCGGCCCAATCATCATCCACGATCAACACTCGCTCCAGCTTGGCAAGGGGGGGATACAGTCCTTCTCCCAGAGAAAATTCGGGTAGATCCTGCCTTTTCCCCCCTTCCTCTGCGAGAAGGCGGTTCACCACCCCCAAGGGGTTTTCCTGTGATTCTCTCTCTACTGGGTCCCCTGCCCCTCCGTCAACGAAAGAGGGGGAAACAGATTGCTCCGCAAGGACAGCCTGGAACAAGCCGACCTGAAAAGCGCGACGCTCCTCCGGCGGTAGCAGGCTGATCTGCCGCAACCGTTCGGTCAAGCTGATCTCGATCTGCTTCTTTGCGGGGTTGATCTCGGTGATGACTGCTTGCACCTCGTCGCCCACGGCCAGGACATCCTCCACTTTCTGCCGGGCTAGCAAGGGGATGGAAGCGGTACGGGCCAGGGCATTCACCCCCGGCACCAATTGCACAAAGGCCCCATAGCGGCTGAGTTGGACGACACGGCCCTGCACCACCTGGCCCACCTCGAACCGCTCCTCAACCCGTTCATCTTCCCACGGCTCGCCCAGGCGCAGGCTCAGACGGACATAACGGGCACCCCCGCCGCCGAGGACTCGGGCCTTGATCTGTTCGCCCTCCTGAGGCCAGGGCGGTTCCACACCCGGTCGCTGGTCCCAGGATAGCTCGGCGCGGCGGATGAACCCTACGCGGTTGGCCAAGTCCCCGTCCAGGATGCGGACCTGGACGCCGGTGGGGCCGCGCTCCAACACCTCTACATTGACGATGGTGAGTGCCTCCCGCCCTCTCACAAATGCCCTCGGTCAAGTAAAAAAGCGACAACTGCCACACGTCGGCAACTTGTGGCAATCGTCGCTATTTCCAATACACACGGCGAGGAATATTGAGGCTTTGCATTGCCGTTTCGACTCACCTTCGCGCCAGCCGGCCAACGGCAGGTAGGCAACGGAACCCAACGAGAAGAGCACTACCAGGAAGAAACCTATTTTAGTATATCACAAGCCCCAAACCATGTCAAATCCTCTTTTAGCACTTTTGTTCTACGCACATCTGGCAATTTCGAGGGAGCAGACCGATCCCCGGCGCAAGTGGCGACTCAAGTCCCTCCTTTCGGGCCTGCGACCGGGCGTATTTGTGCATTCGTGTATTCGCGTCTGCTTCGTGGACGGCCTGCTTTAGCGGTCCCGGAGATTTGAACCGCAAAGGCGCAAAGGGAAGGAGAAAAAGAAGACCTTCGCGCTCTTGGCGTCTTGGCGGTTCCAACCGCGATTGCCACCGGGCCGGGCGTATTCGTGCATTCGCGTATTCGCGCCCGCTTCGTGGACGGCCCGCATTATTTTGGGAAAGACCAATGACCGAAGATCTACGGATCAAAGAAGGTTGGGCTACCGTTGTCTTTTTGCTCATCATGCTCCTGTGCGTGGCCTGGTCCATCCAAGCGGCCAGGTGGACGGAGGTCGGGCTGGATACCTTGCAGGCGGTGGTTGTCATCGGCGCAGGGCTGGGCATGATCCTGGCCAAGAGCCGAACTCCCCGTGGCCTGGCCCATTCCCTCTCCCTGCTGGCCGGGCTGACCTGGGGCGCATTTCTGATCGCCCACGTGCTGACCCGAACGCAGGATCTCCCCTTACTGTCGGCGGTGCAGGAGCTGGAATACCGCATCTGGGAATTTCTCGTCGTCGTTGCCGGGGGGGAGGCGAGCACCGACAATCTGATCTTTCTCCTATTGCTGGCCTGGCTGCTGTGGTGGGTGGCTTATTTCTGTGCTTGGGCCGTCTTTCGCCGGGAGCGGGTCTGGTGGGCGATCATCATCGGCGGGATTGCCCTTCTCATCAACCTGAGCTACGCCAAAACCAACCTCACCGTGTTCTTGATCGGCTTTTTGCTCTCTGCGCTGTTGTTGGTCGTGCGCACCACGCTGGCCGCCTACGAACAGACCTGGCAAAGGGACGGCGTCAGCTACAGCCCGGAACTGATCTCCAGCTTCCTGCGGGCCGGGCTGCTCCTTTCGACGGCGGCCATCATTCTGGCCTGGCTGGCTCCCAAAGCCCTCGCCAGCCGCCCCATGCAAGAGGTGTGGGCGCGCATAGATGCCCCCTGGCGCGAGCTGCAACGCGAATGGGCCAGGGTGTTCCACGGCCTCAACTACCAGAACGAGCCGCAGGTGCTCTACCCCGGCGGCCTCAACCCTCGCACGCACTTTGGGACACTGGCGGATCTTTCCGATACGCCGGTCGTAGACATCCAAGCCCCAACCGGTCGCTACTGGCGGAGGGCCGTGTTTCACGAGTACACCGGCGATGGCTGGATCAACACCGATACGGAGCTGATCGTCTTGGCGGCCAACGAAGAAAAGTTGGCCCTCCCTCCGGCCAACCTGCGGCGCGAGATCAGCCAGACGGTAACCCTACACAACGACTTGGGGCCGATGGGCTTGCTCATCGCCGCCGGGCAACCCTTGCGGGCCACCGTACCGCTCCAGGCAGCGGTGAGCTACATCCCCCAGCCGGAAGATGTGGTCCGCAGCCGCAATGAGGAAGCGTTACCGCTACAACCGGGAGATCCCTCCTTCCTGCGTGTGCGGCAGACCCTCTTGGCCGGGCAGTCGTACCGAGTCCTCTCTTCTATCAGTACCGCCGATGAGGAATCTCTGCGCAAGGCGGGAACCGATTACCCCGATTGGATCGCTCCCCGCTATCTCCACTTGCCCGATTCTGTGCCCCGACGGGTGTACCTCCTGGCCGAACGGCTTACCGCCGACCGGGAAACGCCTTATGACAAGGCCAAAGCGTTGGAAACCTACCTGCGTCGCTTTCCCTACGATGAGGCGGTCAAAGGACCGAAAACAGGGCAAGATGGTGTGGACTATTTCCTGTTTGAAGCGCAGGCCGGCTACTGCCAGTATTACGCCTCGGCCATGGTGGTCATGCTGCGGGCGGTGGGAATACCCGCGCGGTACGTGGAGGGATACAGCACAGGCCGCAAGGAGGAGGGGGTGTACCGCGTCCTGGAAAGCAACGGGCACGCCTGGCCGGAGGTCTATTTCCCCGGCTACGGATGGATTGAGTTTGAACCCACGGCGGGAGAACCGCCCCTGAACCGGCCTCGCTCCCAAAACCCACCGCCCCCCGCCGGAGGGCGCAGCAGCCCTACCCCTCGGCCGCGGGACCTGGATCACTGGATAGAGGATGACATCAATCCCGATCTCCTCGGCCCCCGGGAAATACGGCGGCAATCCCCCTGGGAGGCAACCAGGCCCTGGTTGGCTTTGGGCCTTTTGCTCTTGACCTTGCCGCTGGGATTGGCATTGCACGCCGTCCGCCGTCGGCGTCTGTCGGCCCGCCGGAGCGCAGCCGAGCAGCTCTATGGGAACTTGATCTCCTGGGCGACGCGCCTGTTCCGCCTTGCTCCCCTGGACCACCAGACGCCTTATGAATACGCCCAAGCCGTCGCCCGGCTCGTCCCCGGCGGTCGCCGGGAGATCGTTCGGGTCGCCGACCTGTTCGTCGGGGAGCGGTTCGGAGGACGGAAGGCATCTGCCGCCGAGGCGGACCTGCTTTGGCGCCGAGTCCGCTCGGCGCTGGGGCGGCAATGGTGGGCCACCCACACCCGGCGTCTCCGCCGCCCGATGCGGGCGAAATGAAAACCGACTCAGGAGGTCTCTTCCGCCGCTTCCTGGGTCCCTTCGCCGCCCTCTGTGGGCAAGGGTGGGATGTCAAAGGATTCGGGTTCAGGACCGGCATCCAGCATTTTGAGGCCGCCGTGGAGCTTTCCGCCATCGTCCAGCAAGAAGCTGCGCACGGTAACATCGGCCCACACCCGCCCCGTGGACAAAATCTCCAACCGGCCCTGGGCGACGATTGAACCTTTGGCCTGCCCCGAAACCGAGACGTTCTGCGCCTCAATGTGGGCATCTACCCGTGCCTTTTCGCCGATGATGACGTTGCTCGCCGTCTTGATGCTGCCCCGGTAGACGCCATCTATCTTGACGATGCCGTCGCACACCAGATCGCCCTTGAGGTTGGCCGTAGGACCAATCGTCACTTCAATCCGATCCGATATTACAGGTTTTCTCTCTCGTCCGAACATAGAATCTCCTTTTACCGGCTTTTGTCGGTCACGTCTGTTTCTGATAAGCCAGGGCAATGGCCTGTTTTTCCTCATCGGTCAGGGGGTAGGAGGATTCCCACCGGGTCAGCGGCTTGGCATAGACGCGGGTCACGTCGCGGGCGTGCAGGCTGGAGAGCACGACACCGTTGCCGTGGCCGTCCACCAAGGCGATGGCAAAGCTCTGATCGCCGCCTGTGTCGTGGAAGGGGTTGTAGCGCACGATGCCCAGGTGTTGTAGGCTAAAATAAGCCGCCTTCTCCAACCGCCGGGTCAGAGCATCCACCGCCGCCACCTGCTCGGCCACCCGGCGCACCTGAGCGATATGGTCGTTGAGGATCTCTTCCAGGTTGCCGCCCGATGTGCCGGTCATCAAGTGCCGATACCGGTTCAACAACCGCTGCTGACGGACCAGCAGAAACAGCACCCCACCCAGAGCCAGCAGGGCCAGCACCAGGGCGATCACCGCGACATTCCCCGCGCCGGAAGTCAACAGACCATCCATGCCTCACCTCACTCACAGACTCGCCGTAGCCTCTGTATTGTACCCCAAGCAAAGGCCGCTTGGCAAATTGCCGCCCACCCCTGTCGGTGGTACAATCATCCCGGCCCGGCAGCAGCGAGCGGAAGGCGAACGTGACGCCCGGTTTGCCACCGGACTTTGGCAAAGCCGAGTCACCCCTTGGGGCCTGAAGCCGGACATCTGCCCACTGCCGGATGCGGTTCCGACTACCATACCGAGGAGTGCAGGATGGACCGATTACTGATCGCCACCAACAACCGGGGCAAAGTGCGCGAGTACCGAGAACTTTTGGCCGATCTGCCGTTTGAGATCACCTTCCCGGCCCAGGAAGGATTGACCTTGACGGTAGAAGAGACGGGCCGAACCTTTGCCGAAAACGCCCGTCTCAAGGCGGTGGCCTTTGCCCGTGCTTCCGGCCTGCTTACACTGGCCGACGATTCCGGCCTGGAGGTGGATGCCCTGGGCGGCGCGCCCGGCATCTACTCGGCCCGCTACGCAGGTCCCCGGGCAAGCGATGCCGACCGCATCTGCAAACTCCTCAACGCCCTGGCCGACACACCGCCAGGCCGCCGCACGGCCCGATTCCGTTGCGTCATCGCCCTGGCCCGGCCCGATGGGACCGTCCATACCGTCGCCGGAACCTGCGAAGGGGAGATCGGCTTTGCCCCCCGTGGGGAACACGGTTTTGGTTACGACCCGATCTTTCTCGTTGCCGGATACAAAGGCCGGACGATGGCCGAGCTCCCCCCGGAAGAAAAGAACCGCATCAGCCACCGAGCAAAGGCCGTCGCCGCGGCCCGGCCCCTCTTGCTGGCATGGGCCGGTGACCGGGAACAATTGCGGAACCGGGGGAACGCCGTATCTTCACTTTGACAAGGCACGGAAACGGTGTTATGATTCGCAGGCCAAAGATACCGGATGAAAAGACACCGAATGAAACGACAACGCCTGACATTCCAACTAACCTATCGGCAGCACCTGACCCTGGCCGTGATCTTGGTCTTTTTGCTGGCCGTCTCTTTGCTCTATTGCCTGGGGTTCGCCAGCCTGGCCTTGCACCGGGCTTGGGATGCCAACGCCTTGCCCGGCAATGGAAACGCCTCGCCGGTCAACGGGCTGGATGTCCCTTTTGCGCCGTTCCCCCAGGCGACGGAATCCCGGCTGCCGTGATGGGACGGAACACCCAGGCGCGCCGAACAGAAAGGTACAAACAGTGGAAATCGTTCCAACGCTGAAACGTCTTTCAGAGGCCCAGGGCGTCTCCGGCTATGAGCAACAGGTCCGCGAGATCGTCACCGAGATTTTCGGACACCATGCCGACCGGGTGCGCACCGATGCCCTGGGCAACGTCATCGCCCTGAAA